>NZ_JBCAUS010000002.1:900000-995739 GCF_038432375.1 Methanococcoides sp. LMO-2 | reverse complement strand
ATTAGAGATGAGTATGGCGGCCATAGTGGCAGGGCCACTCCTGTTCCCATTCCGAACACAGAAGATAAGCCTGCCCACGTTGTTTACTGTACTGAGGTACGAGAGTCCTTGGGAAATCTGCATCGCTGCTATACTCACTCTTTACCTTAACTTTTCTTTGATTTGCTACAACCCAAGAGTTGTACCTTTATCTTTTTCAGGTTTCAACATTCCTCCTGGGTTCTGCTCAAAGTAAGTACTGGCCTCGATGGCTGATCAATAGACCTTTGCCTTCATGTCGCAATGTAAAGGCTTATATGTGTGTATTGCCTACTAGGATTCGTTCAAATGCCAAGGTGGCGGAGCGGCTACGCAATCGCCTGCAGAGCGATTCCATTCCGGTTCGAATCCGGACCTTGGCTTTCATCCATTAATACAAGTTTGAGTACGGCGGCCATAGCGGCAGGGCAACTCCTGTTCCCTTTCTGAACACAGAAGATAAGCCTGCCCACGTTGTTTACTGTACTGAGGTACGAGAGTCCTTGGGAAATCTACATCGCTGCTTTGCTCACTCTATTACCCTTTTCTTTTACTTGATCTACACTCACTAGCTTTGAGTTTGTTTTTTTTCTTAAGAGTCTCTGATATGTAATTATACATGATCGCCCTTTTCTAATCCTGCGCTCCAATTTGATTTAAAGATCGACGTCATTGCTGCTCAGAGTATATTCTCTATCTCAATGCCTACTTGCGCTCGAACGAAAGATTACACAAAGTCCCCTTGAGCAACGCGAAAGGGACGCGCGCTCCAGAAGCGCCGATCTGGCGAATGCAGAAGCGCTGATCTGGGTGTAGGATCTGCCGGAGGATATATCTACTTTACTGGATATATTAGTTAGTCGTAATGTCCTGTGAACAGATTATTTCAGGAAAGATCATTCTAGGGGATGAACTGGAATCGATTGAAGGGTATCTCTGCGTGGAGGATGGACTCATAACCGAAATTGGCGAAGAGTCCACAACAAGCAAGAACATCATTGCTCCATGCTTTATTAATTCACATACGCATATCGGAGATTCTGTCTGCAAGGACCCTGTTCTTGGAACGTGCGAGAACTTCCGTGTAAAAAAAGACCTTGACTCTCTCGTAAGACCTCCAGATGGACTGAAGCACAGGATACTCGGTAAAACTTCCTATTCAGACCTGGTGAATTCCATGAGATCAAGTATAGAGGATATGCTGGCAACAGGAACCAGTGCTTTTGCAGATTTCAGGGAAGGTGGGGTTCTCGGTGTATTTGCAATAAAAGAGGCAGCCAATGATCTTAATGTTGACAGTCTGGTACTCGGAAGGCCGAAGGATCCTGATGCACCCATGGATGATGTCATGTTGGAGATCGATCGCATCCTTCAGCACGCTGACGGACTTGGGATGAGTGGGACGAACGATGTTGATATGGAACTTCTGCATAGGTCCAGAAATGTGTCTAAAAACAGGAAACGGAAGTTTGCCATCCATTCCGGGGAAAAGTCCGATGATGATGTTGAGAAAGCCCTCTCTCTTGATCCGGATCTTCTGATCCACATGACCCATGCAAAAAGGTCTGATCTCATGGCAGTAGCAGATGCCGGAATTCCTGTTGTCGTGTGTCCCCGTTCCAATTTCGTTACAGATGTGGGGATGGCCCCTGTGGCTGAAATGCTGGAATTGGGAGTTACTGTGGCAGTTGGTACTGACAATGTGATGTTGAATTCGGTTAACATGTTCTCTGAAATGGAGTTACTATCCAAGGTTTTTGGCCTTGAGGATAGACAAGTATTTAAGATGTGCACGCTAAATGGGGCATCATGCCTGGGATTTAACAATACAGGTTTCATCAGGGAAGGCAATAAAGCCAATCTTATGATTCTGAATGGGGCTTCCAACAACCTGAAGGGTATTAGTGACCCGGTAAGTGGAATGGTCAGAAGAGGCAGGCCAGATGATATTTTATCCATTATCCATACAAACAACTGATGGCGAGGGTAATATGACAAGCGAATTATACAAGAAAATATTGATAGCAACCGATGGTTCTGAAAAGAACAGAAAGGCAATATCCTATGGTATTGAATTTGCGAAATTGAGTGGGGCAAAGTTGTATGTTGTTTATGTGGTGGATACCGCTGCTTTTGCTTCTATTCCAATGGATGCAGGATGGGAGATGATGTATGAACTTCTCGAGACTGAAGGAAATGACTCCTTGAAGAAAGTGGAAGAATTTGCATCGGATGCTGGTCTTGATATGGAATCAGCAGTCCTTGAAGGTCATCCCAGTCATGAGATCCTTGAATATGCAAAGGACAATAATATTGATCTGATAGTAGTTGGCACACTTGGAAAGGGTGGTATCGACAGATTCCTCCTTGGAAGCGTTGCTGAGAAGGTCACTCGCAACTCAGAAGTTCCTGTACTTGTTGTGCGTAGTGAAAAAGACGAATGAAATTATACTGAGGTTTTAAAAATATGCCTAAGGATACACTCGTTAGAGACGTAATGGTAAAGGATGTTGCATGTGTGGCTCTTCCCGGTTCAAGGGATGAGGTCCTTTCCATTCTGAAAGACAAGCGGGTTTCAGGACTTCCTGTTCTCAAAGACAATAAAGTTGTAGGTATCGTAAGTCGTTCCAACTTACTCAAGAACCCTACCGAGGAGCAACTTGCCCTGTTGATGGCACGTGACCCTGTTACAATAAGTCCCGATGAGGATATCACAATTGCAGCACGCCTTTTGCTTAAGCATGGTATCAGAAGGATTCCTGTAGTTGAAGATGAAAAACTTGTGGGATTGGTAACTGTTGCCGACGTTGTTGGCAGCATGGTTGATCTGAACATCACTGATCCGATCGGTGAATATCTCAATCATGGGGTAGGTCCTGTCTGGAATCTGACACCTCTTCCTGTGGTTGCAAGGCACATGGAACTTGCACACGTAAAGGCAGTTCCTGTCATCGATTCAACACTTGAACTTGTAGGTATAATCTCAGACCGTGATGTCATCAGCTCAAGTGTCATTGAGGATTCTGTTGAAATGTCAGACATGTCAGCAGGTTCTGATGATGATGAATGGACATGGGAAAGTATGAGAGATACAATGAGTATCTATTATAGTGTCTCAAGGATCAAAGTTCCGGATGTGCCTGTAAATGACGTAATGGTTAAAGATCCGATCACAGCATCAAACAATATGGGTGTTAGTGAGTGTGCTCTTAAGATGAAGAGGCACAGGATCGACCAGGTACCTGTCGTTGATGCAAACCAGAAATTCATCGGACTGTTGAGAGATCGCTATCTCTTAAAAGCACTTCTAAAGTACTGATACTTGCGGAGCCGACAGCTACAGCTGTTCCTGTCGGCCCATTTGTTTTATTTTTCTGGGTGTGTTTTGTTATGGGCAGGCCATTTATTTTTATTAATTCAGCAATGTCAGCTGATGGAAAGATCTCCACAAAGGAAAGAAAGCAGGTCCGGATCTCCGGTGATGTGGACTTTGACCGAATGGATGAACTCCGTGCAACATCTGACGCAATAGTAGTTGGCATTGGTACGGTTCTTGCAGACGATCCAAGTCTCACTGTCAAATCCAAATCCCGCCGTACTGCTCGTAAGGCCAGTGGTTCAGATGAGGATCCTATCCGTATTGTAATTGATAGCAAGGCAAGAACTCCTCTGGATGCTGATATTTTCATAAAGGGTGAGGGGAAGCGGATCATTGCAGTTTCAGGTTCAGCTCCTGAAGACAGAGTGAAAATGCTTCAGCAAAAGGCATTGGTGATAACTGCCGGAGATGAGCAGGTGGATCTGTGTGCATTAATGAAAGAGCTCGATTCCATGGGAGTAAAGCGTCTAATGATAGAAGGTGGTGCCACTCTTAATTGGGCTATGCTTTCAAATGGTCTCGTGGATGAGATATATTCGTTTGTAGGCAATCTGCTAATTGGTGGAACCTGTGCTCCTACACTTGTTGATGGTTCAGGGTTTGATGAGGACGATGTCCTGAAACTGGATCTTATGGGTATGGAAAAAATGGATGAGGGCGTGCTTTTAAAGTGGGCTGTTGTCAACAGACACTGATGCCTCTCTAACATCTTTCATTTTATTTATTTATTTATTTATTTTATCTAATTTCGATTGGGGTTTTTTTCAATGGGTTTTGTGCCACTATGCAACAATCGTGCAAAACCTTTATATCAAAACAGAGCTACTTTTATTTTGTTGCCGGAATAATGTTAGTTATATAAGATAATATCATAATTTAAATGGTGATGGAATGAGGGCTAAGATCTGTTTTCTTGTAATGGTTGTTGCTGCAGTCCTGATCGCAGGATGTGTTTCAGATGTCACTCCTGTAGATGATTTCGATTCAACAGTATCTGCTGAAAGAGCAGCAATCCTTGTTACTGAGCAACAGCAGATAGATGATGCCCTGGAAGATGGTCCTGTCCTTCTTAAAGCAGGTGCTGAATGGTGTCCTCCATGCAGGCAGCTGGATCCGGTCATCGATGAATTGGCACTCGATTATGAAGGCCGGGCGACTGTCATGTTTATTGATACTGAGCTTACTCCCGAACTTGGTGCCAGATTCAATGTGTATTCTATACCCGATACGACTGTGATAGTTGATATTGAAGATGGGAATTATGTCTTCATGAGGTATGATGGTGTCAAAGAAATGGATCGAAATAAAGCTCGTGTCCTCGGTTATGTGGATAAAGATGTTTTTGAGATAATTCTTGGTCATGCAATAGAGTATCGGAATAATATTTCTGAAAGCGAGCTTTCTTTGAATACATCTGATGTCTAATTGTGCAGGTGGTTGAATATGGATCTGGGTGGGGTAACGCCGGTCGCAGCTTTTGCAGCAGGCATGATAAGCATCTTTTCTCCCTGTGTTCTTCCACTGCTGCCTGCAATATTTGCTTATTCGACCTCTAAGGGACCTTTGAGACCTGTTGCAATTGTCCTCGGTCTCTCAATATCGTTTACTATCATGGGGGTTATAACTTCTGCATTTGGCTCATTCTTCCAGCAATATCTCTTGTATCTCAGTGCCTTTGCAGGTCTTGTGATCATACTTTTCGGTTTCACACTGATCTTTGATCTTGCTACTTTCAACAGGTTTGCTACCCTTACCGGCACAGATGTCAAGGAAAAGGGTTTACTCGGCGGATTACTTTTAGGAATGTCACTGGGAATAATATGGATTCCGTGCATAGGTCCGATACTAGCATCTATCCTTGCACTGGTTGCTGTTGAAGGCGACATTGCCTATGGTGCCTTTTTGCTTTTCATTTATTCCATGGGTCTCGGGATTCCTATGCTTGTGATCGCATATTCGGCGAATATCTCTTCCTCTGTCCTTAGCAACATTGCAAGGTATGATATGTATGTCAAAAAAGGTGCAGGTGTTGTGTTGATACTCGTTGGACTATGGATGCTTTACAGCAATGTCTTTGTCAGGTTGTAATTATTGGGATATGGTCTGTTGAACAGGCAATATCATTGGACCTAAAAAAGAAGAGAAACAAAAAAGAATGAAGAAATGAGTGATGTATGCTATTATCACTCGTCCCTTTCTTTTGCAATGGCAACAAGCTCATTGACACATGCAACTGCCATTGGTGTTCCGCCACGTGTTCCAATGCAGGTGATGGATGGTACATCCATTTTCCTTACTTCTTCCTTTGATTCTGCGGCGTTGACGAAACCAACAGGGGTTCCGACTATGAGTGCAGGTTTGATTCCATGCTCGATCATCCTGCAGACTGCAAGTGCTGCAGATGGTGCATTTCCAATTGCGACAATAGAACCTTCAAGCCTGTCTCTTGCTAAAAGGAAACCTGCAGCAGTTCTTGTTATGCCGTATTTTTTGGCAACTTCTGCGTTCTGGTCTTCATCAAGGACGCAAATAACTTCACAGTCATGGCCTTTCTTTGTAATTCCGGCTTTGACCATGTTGATATCTACGAAAATAGGAGCTCCATTTTTGATTGCTTCTACTCCTGCATCTACGGGATTGTTGGTGTAGGACATGATATCTGCAACTGATGGGTCTCCTGTGGAGATCACACAACGCTGTGTAACACGTTCTTCAGGAGTTTCCTTTTCTCCCTTAACTATGAGGTCATGAGCAATGCGACGACTTGTCATGTAGATCGTCTTTGCTTCATCTGTGCGGGCACCTGAGTCAGAACAATCTTTAATGAGCTCCTGATCGATGTTAACTGTCATCTCTACCAGATCTTCAAGTTCCGGGATGTCCTTGTTGTTGTTTTCAGTAGTCATATTTCTTCTGATACCCCCTAGGTGTGATTATTTTTTCGCCTTTCTCATTCTTCCAGATGCGGGAATCCGCATTACAGACAATGATCATTGTGCTCATGTCTACCCAGTCATTGTAGTCAAGCACATCTTCAAGGGTTGTGACAATGTAGTCCTGGCTCTCACCACGAAGTGCGTTCTTGACAAGTCCTACAGGCACTGATCCGTCCTTGTGCTTCTTTATGATCTCAATGGCCCTTGAGAAATTGGAGTGACGTTGCCTGCTCTTTGGATTGTAGAGTGATATAACGAAATCAGCAGATGCTGCTGCATTCAGGCGTTTTTCAATGACTTCCCATGGTGTGAGAAGATCACTGAGACTGATGACTGCAAAGTCATTCACAATAGGTGCGCCGAGTACACTTGCACCGGCTGTGATAGCGGTGACTCCGGGGAGTACTTCTACGTCGACATCAAGATCCTCGTGCTCTGCAACTTCAAGGACTAGGCCTGCCATACCATAGACATTTGCATCTCCGCCGCTTATCATGGAGACAACCTTGTTCTCTTTAGCAAGGTTAACTGCCTTTTTAGCACGGTCTACTTCTTTGCCCATTGCACTGCGTACGATCTCCTGCTCTCCAAGAAGACTTTCCACCTGGTCAAGATATGTGCCGTTACCTACAACATAATCTGAATTCAGTATAACATCTCTGGCACGTACAGTAAGCTGCTCAACAGAGCCTGGTCCGATACCGATGATGAATAATTTGCCATTTTTATTTTCATTCTGCGATTGCAATTGTGATCCTTCCATATACTTTCTTTTCCAGTATCAATTTCTTATTAGCAGATAATGCTAACGCTGCCGGCTCGGCAACACCCTTGAGTCCAAATCTGCTTGCCTGTGAGTCGGACGGAACTTCAAAACCGTTAAGTATGTCGTCAGGGAGGAACTTGATATCAAATCCCATTTTATCGATTGCCTCTATGAGCCCGGTCTCGTTCTCCTTCAGAGTTGATGATGCGAACATCTTTATTTCACTTTCATCTTTCCCGACCTCTTCCAGAGCCTGCTTTACAGCATCGAGGACCTCTTCGGACGATACGCCCCTGCGAGCACCTATTCCAATGTACATTAATTGTCCGCCTTCTCTTTTTTCAGCACAGACACATCATTTTCCACAATAACGATCTTTGGTCCTTTTATTTCAAGAACTTCCACGTCCTGGTCAAGCAGGGCGCAGTTCACATCCCTTGTGGATTCCTTGTTGACGATATCATAGCCAAGCTTGGCAGCAATACCCTCTACGGAATTACGGTTGTGCACTTCAGTGGCAGTTGTAATGACGGGGACAACCCCCATCTCTGATATCTTCCGGACAAGCTCGTTAGCTCCGTGATGTCCGCCAAGAAGGGAGATCGCAAAGTTAAGGTTCGAGTCAACTACAACGACTGCGGGGTCTTCCCATTTATCAACTACCAATGGTGCGATCTCACGCACTACTATGCCTGTGGCGAAGACCGCCACTATGGCCTGGTAATCCTCGAAAATATCTTCGAAGATGCCTTTCTTGTAAATGATAACATCTGCATCGATGTGGTCAGCCAGTTTGTTGGCAACATCGAGATTGCGTTCAAATGTTATTACAGCGGTTCTTGTGCTACTCCGTATAAGTGTGACCTCCTGTAATCGACAGGGTCTACTACTCCGCCGATAAGGATCATTGCACTGCGTATGATGCCTTCATCCTTGACCTTCTGTGCAATGTCTGCTACTGTACCGTACACGATCTTCTGGTCGGGCCATGATGCATGGAATACTACAGCTACTGGGGTATCTTCTGAATATTCGACCTTTTCCATTATCTCCTCGATCTTCTGGGTGCCGAGGAATACTGCCATTGTTGCGTTGTGCCTTGAAAGTTCCTTAATTATATCTTTCTCAAGGGTCTTGCCGGCAGGACGAGTGATTATAAGTGTATCAGAAACTCCGTTGAGGGTGAGCTGTGTGTCAAGCGCTGCTGCAGTTGCGAAAACAGAAGATACTCCTGGTACGCGCTCTACTGTTATGTCGTACTTCTTCAACTCTTCCATCTGTTCAACGACGTTACCGTAGAGTGATGGATCTCCGCTGTGCAGGCGTACTACCTTCTTTCCTTCCTTAACGGCATCTGCCATTTTCTTTGTGATCTCATCAAGGGTCAGTCCATAACTGTCTACTTTCTCTCCCTTACAATAGTCAACCACGATGGGGTTCACAAGTGAACCTGCATATACTACAAGGTCTGCTTCTTCCAGCTTTTCCTTGCCGAGTAATGTGATAAGTTTTGGGTTTCCTGGTCCGGAGCCCACAAAAGTAACTACATTATCTGCCATTTGATATGACCTCTTTAGTTCTTTTTTGCATATACGATGCTGAAGTAGTTCCCTTTCTCAGGAATCTCTTCTGAATTCTTGACAATGACTTCCCTGTCAGAGAATAGCCTCTCTGCAAAGATGAACTCATTGTAACCTTCCTCTTTGAAGTCGTCCATGATCTCTTTTGGACGGGTTGCCTTAAGCCTTATCTTGTGCTTTGTCTCAGATCCGTCGCTGACCTCAAAGGATGTGTCAACTTCTGCATCGGTCCTTGCAGCAAATGATGTTATTGAACTGATTCCCGGGACAGTTGAAGTTTCAACATCCGGGTAGTGCTTGTTCATAACACGTTTGAGGTGTGTGAAAGTGGAAAAGAAGTTTGGATCGCCGATAAGCCCGAAAGCAACATTTCCGTTCCTTGACTCCTCTGCAATAAGGTCGGCATTCTTCTTCCATACTTCGTTCAGAACGTCATAATCCCTTAACATAGGGAAATCCAGAATTTCTGGTGTTGCATATGGTTCTACCAGCTTTGCTGCCATCTCTCCAGGCACATACACCTTGTCGCTGTTTTTGAGAATGTTCACAGCTTTAAGTGTAAGAAGTTCAGGGTCACCTGGCCCAAGTCCTACTCCTATCAACATTTTTCTATCTCCGCAATTAAATTATAATATTCATTATTGTCAGTTCTTTCATGCATCCTGTAGTTTGCCCACGACAATGTAGACCGGGTTTTCAGGTTTGAACATTGTCTCGCCTGTAAGTTCATAACCTCTGGTAATGGTAACGTGGACGACCTCGGAGAATATCCCAAGTTCTTTCATCTTGTTGATCACATTGACCACGGTTTCGATCCTTACCGCATTCACAACAATATTTCTTGCTTTCTTTTTGTAGAGCACGTCCAGTACACTGGATATGTTCTTTGTCCCGCCTACAAAAGCACAGTCAATGGTTCCGATATCAGCATTCTGGTCAATGGATTCGGAGGATTCGCCACTAATTAATGTGACGTCATCTACACCGAAATTTTTGAAGTTCTGCCTTGCTACATCGATAGCTTTTTCCCTTGCATCGATGGCAACGACCTTAAGTCCACGTGCTATCTTCGATGCTTCGATGGAAACAGCGCCTGTTCCACATCCAACATCATAGAACGTGATCCCGTCTTTCAGTTCCATTTTTGATAATGAGATCGCGATGACCTCTGGCTTTGTTGGCCCTCCGCTTATGTGCAATAGTTCTGACATTTTTCACCTAACTAAAGTAAATTGGAGTTAATTAGATATAGCATAATAAACGTTGTCACATAAAAGGTTGTTGTGAATGAATACTAAAAAACATTTGTTAATACTGGGAACGGCTTCTCATGTTGGCAAGAGTGCAGTTGTGACTGGCCTTTGTCGCATACTTGCTGCCAAACACAAGGTCGCTCCCTTCAAAGCACAGAACATGAGCCTAAACTCATGGATCACTAAGGATGGGAAAGAGATCGGTATCGCCCAGGCAATCCAGGCGATGGCAGCAGGCATTGAGCCAACTGCCGATATGAATCCGGTTCTGCTCAAACCCAAAGGGGACCGCGTCTCACAGGTTATACTTCTGGGAGAACCTTATGCTGACAAGAGTGCAGGTTCATATTATGATTCCATAGAGGAAACACATGATGTCCTGAGGGGTGCCCTTCAGCGGCTTGCGGATGAGTATGAGCTCATTGTCATGGAAGGTGCCGGCGGTGCTGCTGAGATCAACCTGTATGAGCGTGATATTGTTAACATCGGTACAGCAAGGATAACCGACGCGCCTATCATCCTCGTGGGTGATATCGAAAGGGGCGGTGTTTTTGCAAGTCTTTATGGTACCATCGAACTGCTTCCTGAAGATGTGCGCAAGAACGTCCGTGGTTTTATCATAAACAAGTTCAGGGGAGACCCGGCTATACTTGAATCAGGTCTTACGGAACTTGAAGAGCGCACGGGAATTCCTGTTCTCGGAGTCCTTCCTCATTTCAAGCTGAGGATCCCTTCAGAAGATTCCGTGTCCATTGGTGATAAATCCTCAGACAGCTCCGATGTTCATGATGTTGACATTGCTGTTATACGTCTTCCGAGGATCTCAAACTTCACTGATTTCGAGCCTCTGGAGCGTATGGCAAAGGTCAGGTATGTGGATCTGGATGAAGATCTTGGCAATCCTGATGCGATTATTATCCCTGGTACTAAGAATACTACCAGTGATCTTCACGACCTCATGGAAAGTGGCATGGCTGATAAGATCCGTTGCTTCAATGGAAAGATCCCTATTCTTGGTATCTGTGGTGGTTACCAGATGCTTGGAAGGTCTATCCTCGACTCCGGTATCGAAGGCGGTGAAGCTGCAACTTTCGAGGGACTTGGCCTGCTGGACATCGAGACTGTTTTCGATGCATACGAGAAGCGTACCGTTCAGGTAATGAAGACTGTTAAAAAGTGTGGTCCGATCTTCGATAATATTGCCGGTGAAGATGTAAAAGGATATGAGATCCACATGGGTATGTCCTCTTCAAAGAGGCCGGTCTTCGGAGATGATGGCTGTGCTGACGACAGTGGACTTGTGATCGGTACATATTTACATGGTCTTTTCGAGAACCAGAATGTAAGGCACGCTCTTGTGAAATATCTGGCTGAAAAGAAAGGCATTGAATTTGAAGACGAATATATTCCGGAGCAGGATCCGTATGATGAGCTCGCTGATGTCATACGTGAGCGCCTGGATATGTCTCGTATCTATGAAATGCTTGGATTGGGCCCGGATGGGTTCTGATCAGCATTTTTTTATTTTGGATAATGTCCTTTTCTCTTCTTTTATTCAAAATCCTTTTCAGTTTTCAATTCATTTCTTTTCCCTTTTCCTGATTGCTTCATGATTACTTGAATTGAAATTTGCATTCTCTCTTAGTAGTCTCGCTCTTTTTCATTTTCATCTTTGCAGATTCTCTGAATAAAGTTTATATACGAAGACCTATGTTATACATCATTGTACACAATTATACATTAATGCAAGTAGGTGTCATTATGAAACGTTGTCTCCAAAAATTAATCGAGGGTAATGATCTGACAAGGGCCGAAGCAGAAGCTGCTATGGAGCAGATACTGGAGAGTGCTACAGATGCACAGATCGGCGCATTTGTTATGGGTATGAAGATGAAAGGCGAGACTCCGGATGAGATCACTGGATTTGTAAACGCCATGTTGAAAGTGGCTAATCTGATATCTCCTGAAGTAAAGGGTACTCTTGTTGATGTAGTAGGTACAGGCGGTGACCGCCACAACACTATCAATATCTCAACTCCAGCCGCTATTGTTGCAGCAGCTGCAGGTGTTACTGTGGCAAAACACGGTAACTATTCCTTTTCATCCCTCTCAGGAAGTGCGGATGTACTCAGGGAACTTGGTGTGAAGATCGATCTTGAACCTGACCAGGTTAAAAAATCTATCGAGGACACTGGAATTGGCTTCATGCTTGCCCCAAAGTTCCATCCTGCAATGAAGAGGGTAGTAGGACCAAGAAAAGAGATGGGTGTAAGGACTATGTTCAACATTCTCGGTCCTCTGACAAACCCTACAGGTGCAAAGTCACAGGTTGTAGGTGTATTTGATAAGAGCCTTTGCAGGCTTATGGCAGAAGCTCTCTGCAGGCTTGGAAAGGAGCATGTACTTGTGCTTCATGGTGATGGGATGGATGAGATCAGCACTCTTTCCGAAACATACATCGTTGAGCTTAAGGACGGTCTGATCACAACATATACAATAACTCCCGAAGAGTTGGGTATCCCAAGGGCTAAAGCCACTGATATTGTGGGCGGTACTCCGGAAGAGAATGCCCGTGATATACTTTACATCTTCAATGGTGAGAAAGGTCCTAAAAGGGATATTATCGTTGTCAATGCTGCAGCTGCGATCTACGTTGCAGGCATGGCTGACTCTATCAAGGAAGCTATTCCAATTGCAGAAGAGGCAATTGATAGCGGAAAAGCATTAGACAAACTGAAGCAGTTCATCGAATTCACATCCGGCAAAAAGGTGGAAAATGAATCACTCAACGCGTGTCAAAGTATGCGGCATGAGGTCTGCTGAAGACATCGACCTTGCAGTAAGTTCTGGTGCGGATGCAGTTGGTTTCATAACTGATGTTCCGGTGGCGAGTCCCCGGAAGATCGATCTCAAAAAGGCTCAGGAACTTGTTTCCCGTGTTCCTTTTTTTGTGGATTCCGTACTGGTCATCATGCCGGAAACAGCCATTGAGGCAATCGATATGATAAATTCGGTAAGACCTGATGTGGTCCAGATCCACAGTCCTCTTGATATTGATAATATGAGATCGGTTCGAGATAATACGGATGTTGAAATTATTCGTACTTTCCATGTTCCTTCCGAAGGCGATGTAACGGTCACTGATCTTGTTGATGAGATCAATTTACTTTCATCTGAGGGCCTTATCGATGGTATCCTGCTGGATTCCTATGTTTCCGGTAAGGTCGGCGGGACCGGTAAAGTACATGATCTTTCCATAAGCAGGCAGGTCGTGGAACTTGTGGATGTACCTGTGGTACTGGCAGGTGGTCTGACTGCTGACAATGTCGCAGAGTGCGTAAAGCAGGTCTCCCCCTTTGCTGTGGATACGGCTTCCGGTGTGGAAACTGATGGAAAGAAGGATGCAGAAAAGATAAGGCGTTTTGTAAATGAGGTAAGGTGTGCCAGATGATATCGTTCGATCTTACAAAGGATGAGTTCACAGAACTTGTGAACAACTCAAGAGGTCCTTCACTTGTACAGCTTATGGCCAAAGTGAGGTCGGATTGCTCTCCTTTGCAGCTATATACTACATTCCAGAATGAAGATTACTCTTATATGCTTGAATCAGTGGAGAAGGAAAAAAGGCATGCACGTTTCTCTTTTGTTGGTGCCTATCCTGATGTTGTGGCTAAAATAAGCGGACGCAAACTTAGTCTTGAATACGGGGTAGATTCTGTACTTATTGATACTATCCGTTCAAAACTGGATGTTGAATGTGAGAACATAATGGACGATGGTTCTGTCCTGAGGGCTGACATAAAGGCCGGTTCTGATGTAGTGGATGCACTACGTGCAGTGTTCCCCACTGCAGATGGTACTGTTCTCCTGAACGGGAATAGATTTGACAGGCAGACCTTCCTTGGAGGTGCCATTGGTTACAATGGTTATGATATGATCTATGACTGCTGGTTAGATATCCAGAGGCGCCACCAGCCTGATGTGCCTGATATGCAGTTCATCCTTACCACAAGTACGTTTGTCTTTGATCACCTGACCGACGAGACCTATATGGTGCTGACCCCTTTCGCAGGTGAGGGTTGTGATCCTGGTAAATTATACGATGATGCATTGGAGGAAGCAGAGGAAATGTGCCAGTGCCTCCGTGATGCTGCGTATGTGAAACTTGGTGAGCTCCCAGAGCTTTCAGGTTCCTCTGAAGCTGTCTGTAACATGGATCAGGATGCATTTGAAAAGGCTGTAGTTGCAGCCAAGGAGCATATTCTGGACGGTGATATTTTCCAGGTGGTGCTTTCCAGGCGCTATTCAATGGAAATAGAACAAACTCCTCTGGAGTTATATCGTACTCTCAGGGGTATCAACCCCAGCCCTTATATGTATCTCTTCAGCTTCCGCGACCTGAGCATCGTGGGTGCAAGTCCCGAGACACTCATGACAGTACATGAGCGCAAGGTCATAACGAATCCTATAGCAGGAACATGTCCTCGTGGAAAGGATGAAGACGAGGACGATGAATATGCTGCTAAAATGATGTCCGACAAGAAAGAGCGTGCAGAACATGTTATGCTCGTGGATCTGGGAAGGAATGATGTACGCATGGTCTCTAAGTCCGGTTCAGTGAAGGTGAGTGATTTCATGAGCGTTGTAAAATACTCTCATGTCCAGCACATCGAGAGCACAGTTTGCGGAGAACTTCGGCCTGAATGTGACCAGTTCGATGCCACACGTGCCATCTTCCCGGCGGGAACACTCTCCGGTGCACCGAAGATAAGGGCCATGGAGATCATTGATGAGTTTGAACCATCAGCACGTGGAGTATACGGCGGTGGTGTCGGATATTACTCATGGAACGGCGATGTGGACACTGCCATTGTCATAAGGACAGTTATAATAAAGGACGGGATTGCCAATGTGCAGGCAGGTGCCGGTATAGTTGCAGATTCCGATCCAACGTATGAGTATGAGGAAACGGAGCGTAAAATGGCTGCAATGATAGCTGCTATGGGAGGTAAAAGATGAAAGTATTATTTGTGAATAACCGTGATTCTTTCGTCTGGAATCTTGTGGATTATGTTTCCATGTTCGAATCTGATACTCTTGTCGTTCCGAACTCAATATCTGTAGATGAGGTCCGGGAAATATCTCCTGATGCAATTGTCATATCGCCTGGTCCGGGAAATCCTGAGAATGGCCGTGATGTCGGTAGCTGTATCGATATAATACGTGAATTTGGCAGTAAAGTTCCTATACTGGGTGTTTGTTTCGGACACCAGGCTATTAACACTGCATTCGGTGGAACGATCGCACGCTCGAAAGGAGGTCCTGTTCATGGTAAAGCCTCAGTCGTAATTCATGACACTTCACCATTGTTCAATGAGATCCCTACCTCATTCTATGCGGGCAGGTATCATTCCCTTTCAGTCGAGAGGATTGCTAATGATTTGGAAATAACTGCACAGGATGAGAATGGTCTTATTATGGGCCTCAGGCACAGGGAATATCCGGTATATGGGGTCCAGTTCCATCCGGAATCAGTTCTGACCCCTGAAGGGATGAAGCTCATTGAGAATTTCCTGAAGGTCGCAGGTATGGAAACGAAGGATTAATGTTCATTAGAAGCATGTGAATGTGCATGATCATCGGACTTACCGGAACTCCCGGCACAGGAAAGACCTCTGTTTGCAGGATCCTTGAGGCTCATGGGTATCGTGTAATACACATGAACGAACTCATCAAGAGTGAACATCTCTATTCTGAGGTTGACGAGGAAAGGGATACCGTTGTAGCTGATATGGACCGGGTATTTTCCAGGGTATGTGAGCTTGTGGGCGATGATTCCGATGTGACCATACTTGACAGTCATATGGCTCACCATATTGCTGATACGGTAATTGTTCTGCGTACTGCTCCTTCAGAACTTACTCAACGTCTGAAGGCGCGCAGTTATTCCAAGTCTAAAGTGCAGGAGAATGTTGAAGCAGAATGCCTTGATGTGGTTCTCGTGGAGTCAGTGGAGTGGTGCCAGAAAGTCTATGAGGTGGACACCACAGGAAGGAATGCTGAGGACGTTGTAGAAGATGTTGAGAAAATCATCTCCGGGGTTCTTTCAGGCGATGACACTCTTGTCTACGAGCAGTATAAGCCAGGTTCGTTCGACTGGAGTGAAGAGATATTCTAAGTATCTGGATAGCCGGAATCTTATTTTTGGATTGGTTTGTCAGGTGTTACTCCGTAATATTTGGTCCTTGCCTTTCCCCATATACAGCCATTTTTTCCTAATATTTTCAATTCAATTTTTTGCAGTGCTTTTCCTACACTGTTACCTGCTCTTGCCGATCTGCATACTGGACAGTATTTTTCACAGAATACAGGTGCTTTTCCTTTTGATGTTGTCACTTTGAAATCTCCTCTGCTATTTGATTCATTTTTTTAATGAATATGTTTGACTTAGATTCCCGAAAAATCTATGTTTCTATCATCTAATATATTTGACTGTCACAAATATGTACTGGGAGGAGGCTTAGTATAGTGGAATGACTTTGTTTTTCAAAACAAAATTTGATATACTTTTTAATCCTCTTTATATATTATCATAAGGAAGTATTGCTATGAAATTTATAACGATGGGATGCATTTTTCTTTTAATGGCTGTGCTGGTGGTGTCTGGTTGCTCTGCTCCGGATGACGGTCAAAAAGAGGTTTCAGAACTTGCCCGGGATCTTGGGATTGATGTTGTAAGCACCTCTTTTGATGATTTTGGCGCAATTTTCTGTGATCCAAATTCTTCTTCTGAGAATATTTCAATTCTTGTTGATGAAGAGTACAAAGGTAACTTCGTCCAGTGGACAGGTACAATATATGCTATCACGGACAACGGAAGGTCATATACGGTACAGGTAAAGCACTGTCCGGATTCTCTTACTGATGCAGCTGTGACATTCAATATCAATGAGAACGAAGCTGTTTCTAAGCTTATAAAAGGGCAGGAGATCACATATATTGGCAGGGTCACCAGGTACCAGAAGGGTGTTGGTTTCTGGGTGGAAGAGGCATATCTTGTACCGGAGTGAACTAAAAAGTAAGCCTCATTTATGGGATATATTAACGATCTCTAAATTAAAATATCAGGATGGTGTTTTGGCACCATTTGTCTTTTTTTAATCGTTTTTCTGTTTCAGTAATCGAAACCATCGGTTCCGGATACACGTTTTAAACGGCGTACACCATCGATCTCATCAATGACATCTGCAACAGCATCCGGGACAAGATGTTTCCAGTCCTCGTCTGCAAGCATACGTCTTCTTATCTCTGTACCGGAATATTGTTCCCTGCGGTACATCGGTGGTTGCTTCACAGCTATTCCTGCCTCTTCAAAAAGTTCGATGACAAGAGGATTGTTGGTATAGGCTGTGTCAAAAGGAGGGGTTCTTGATGTCACGTATGATACCCAGATCGGATTTTGCTGTATGTCGTCAATGGGTAATGCATAGAAGTGAATATCAATGTCTTCAAGGGCATGTCTTATCATCATTACCCGCTCACCGGCGGTAAATGGATTGTTTGCCTCGTGGGTTCTTTGGGCACTTCCTATCCCTATGATCAGTTCATCTACCTCTTCTGCGATGCTTGTTATCACAGAGTAATGGCCAAGATGAAATGGTTGGAAGCGCCCGATATAAAATGCCCTTTTCATGTTCATATTGCAACAACTTTAGCGGAATCCACCATCGTCGAATGAGAATTTCTCACATACTTCGAGGTAGTGTTCAGAGTTATTGTCGTGTTTCATCTTTGCAAGCTTTTCGATAAGTCCCATTCCTGGCTTTGGATCTTCCATGAACTCAAGTTCACTTTCGACCATCTTGAAGTACTTCTCACCGGCATCGGTGCGTAGCAGTACACAGTTCCAGCCATCAGGGGTACCTACTGAACCTACTGAGATGTCAGCAAAGACTGATGTATAGTCATTGCAGTGGTGGCATGGGTTCCTTGCGTGAGGTGCTACCTCTGCAATTTTCACGCTGTGCTCTTCACCATCTTTGGTGTATGCCCAGAACTTACCTTTGCCGAAGTCCATCTTCTTAACATCTGCGATGTTGACGCCCACGATCTCAGGGATGATCTTTTCCTGCATAACATCATGGTAGAAACTCTCCATACAGAGCAGACCTATGATGAGGACGATCTTGTCGTTGACGTTCTCGGAAATAAGCCTTGCACCGTGTGCCTGACATGGTACACCGATCACAGCGATCTTTTCATACTCGTTGAATGGATCTCTCAGAGCTGAAAGAACGGAATCATATGTGTACTTTGTACCTTTGGCTTTCTCGACATCTTCCGCATTTGTGAAGAGTTCAAGCTCGGTTTCCCATTTTTCGTTCATAGTGATACCGACAACACAGTCGATCTCACCCTGTCTTAGGAGTGACCGTGCAATAGCTGAGGTAACACCGCCGTCCTGACCGGCAATGTTGCTCTTTGCAGCAAGGAAGCTTCTGACATTTGCGAACTCGTCTTCGTAGTAACCGTCCACTACAGGACAGATCCTGCTGCATGTAAGACATCCCTCACATACATTTGGAGCAGCACCTTGTGTGTAAAGCTCAAGGTTGTCAGGGTCGCGGATCTCCGCAGCCTTGCCCATTGTTATTGCACCGGCAGGACATGCTGATACGCATGCCCCACAAGCAGTACAGACGTCAAAATTGATGACGTCCATAATTTTTGGATGGACCATCAGTTTCCTCCGATGATCTCCTTTCCGATGAGTTTTATTGCTTTTTCTTTGTTTGGTCCGATTGGGGAACCTGCAACGATCTGGGTTACACCGATGTCAAGCAATTCGTTGATCCTTGCCTTACAGTCGTCTGGTGTACCGGAAATGGAGAATGCATCCATCATGTCGTTTGTGACCATGTCGCCCATGAGTGCTCCGAAGTCGCCCTTTGCGATTGCTCCGCCGATGTCTGCCTTTGCAGCGACATCAATGCCGTGGCGCTCGAGGACCATGTCAGGTGAACCTGCAACGATGAAAGCTACAACGATCTTTGCTGCGCTTCTTGCCTTTGCAGCGTCCTTGTCGATGGAGAAGCATGCGTATGCTGCTACGTCTACATCCTTTGGATCCCTGCCTGCTTTCTGTGCACCAGCGGTGATCTGCTTGACTGCTACTTCAAAGTCCTTTGGGTGTGATGCGTTGATCAGTACACCGTCTGCGACCTCTCCTGCGAGCTCGAGCATCTTTGGACCCTGTGCACCCATGTAGATAGGTACGTCACCGGTCTTGAATGCCATCTTTGCGCCGCCGAACTGGACCATGTCGCCGTCCATTGTGACCTTTTCGCCTGCGAAGAAGGAACGAAGTGCGGAAATGTTCTCCTTTGTGGTTGTGAGTGGCTTGTCCCAGGAGATTCCCATTGCGTCGAAGGTTGCCTTGTCACCAGGGCCGAGACCTAAGATTGCACGTCCGCCGGATATTTCGTTAATAGCACCGATACTGGAAGCTGTGATTGCTGCATTCCTGGTGTATGGGTTTGTAACGCCGGTACCGAGCTTAATGCTGTTTGTGTTCATGGCAAGAACTGCCAGTGTTGAATAAACGTCACGGTTGTTGTAGTGGTCTGTGATCCACACGTTGTCAAATCCCTGCTGTTCTGCGAGCTTTGCGTAGTGTGCGATCTTAAGCACTGGATCATTTGGCACGAATTCTATTCCGAATGTCATTTAAATCCTCCAATTTAATAATGCTATTCAGGATTACATGCATACATTAAAACCTTATTGGTTTATCCCGAACGTCTGGTTATTATTTATGCTAAGCTCAATCTCTGTTTGTGGAAATTTCCGTAACATCTACTTAAAAATTATAGTTTTCATCTCATATTTTCAAAGATGATCTATTTTTCACCTGTCCTGCAGACTTCTTACAGTCCTGTTGTGGTCTATTGTGTTCAATACCGATATGCATAAATATGTATCTAACGTATTTTTAAGAGTAATTACGAATCCATGTGATGTGGTTACAGGGACTTTCCGGGGTTATCTTTCAATGCATTTGGGAACTGTGTTGGTGGAATTCTAAAGGTAGCTATCAAACATTTCTTTCAATGTGTCTGGAGATAATTCTCAGGGAATTATTGCTGATTTTCCTGGAAAAATCCTGTAAAGTATAGACTTTGAACACTATTGGAAAAGCACCTTTTCGAAAAGACATCAGGTGATCTAATGAAATGTTATGAATGTGCAAAGAACGGAAAAGACACAGATGCCGTAGGTATCTGTATCGTATGTGGTGAAGGAGTTTGTAAAGACCATCTTAAGCGTGAGAAAATACCTCTATGGGATGGTGAGTTTGATGTCAAGCTCAGGTGCATGGGCGAATCATGTAAACTAAAGGATGTGGATCCACAGCTTAAGATATTGTGCACGAAATGCCATTATGCTCTGGTGGAGAACAATTGAGGTGATCATGATGACAAAATGTTATGACTGTATGGAAGAAGGCAAAGAAACTGAAGCTGTAGCTGTTTGCATCGTATGTGGAAAAGCTCTTTGTATGGATCATTCAAAAGAACTGATTCTCCCTGTTTCTGTCGGGAAGCCGCCTCATGTCAAACACCTGCACAATGGACTTCCAAGGAACATGTGCAACTATTGCTTGGGCAATGTAGTAGATGAAGGATTCTGTGTGTGATTAGGTCCGTAATCATATTCTAATTCAAAAGGAAGTGTTCATAATGAGTGAAAGCAGAGAAGTAATTGAAAGTATTGGGGAAAAGATGGGTTTTACTCCTAAAGTTCTTGAAACACTGGAGTCTATTGATCCTCAGTTTGTCAGGAAATATACCAGATGTGATCACAAGATACTGACCGACGGTGCTCTCCCGGCAAAGACAAAGATCCTGATGGCACTTGCTGTAGTAGCATCCAAGCAATGCGAATCATGTACTGTGGCTCAGATGAGAAGCGCATTAAAACATGGTGCTACAAAAGAAGAAATTATGGAAACAATGGAAGTTATTTCCATCACTTCAGGAGCACCTGCTGTTGCAGCATGCCGTGATGCGCTGAAATTGTTAAAATAAATCAGAAACTCGCTTGTAAGTGGGTATGAAGGTATGGTTCAATTAAGGAATGCATTCTTATGTGCTTCCTTCTTTTCTTTAGGACCTTCCTTCCTTTTATTATAATTCCACTTATTATCAAATTATTATAATCAATAACGAATCTAGGAGGATTTAATATAAGGTCTGCTCATCTTTGTTCTGTCCTGTTACTGTTCATATCGTTCATCCTGTTGGTCGCAGGGTCTGCTGTTGCAGTAGAACCTACAGGGTTTGGTGAAGTTGATTCGGAAGACTTCGACGGTCATTCAAAGTGCGCTAACTGTCATGCCATAATACGCAGCCAGTGGGAGGGAAGCATGCATGCTTATGCTTATACTGATCCGCTCTATCAGGCTGAGTTGGTTATGGCCAGTGAAGACACCGGCGGACAGACCGATGAGTTCTGTGTGCGCTGCCATTCTCCAATAGGTGTTATGGGCGGCGAGATACCTCCTATCGATAATTCAATGGCGAGTGATGTGGCTCTTGAAGGTGTCCAGTGTGATTTCTGTCATACTGTTCCTGAAGGTGATGTTGGAAATGGTGCATTTGTTTCCACTCCCGGGGAGGTGAAGTGGGGACCACATGACGATGCGCCATCAGCTGCCCATGAATCCGAGTTCAATGAGTTTTATACTGAGGCTGAGTATTGTGGGATGTGTCATAATGTGAACAGCCCGTTCAATGGCTTGCCTCTTGATGATACATACACTTCCTGGTCTGAGAGCCAGTATGCTGAAGATGAGGTCACATGTCAGGACTGTCATATGACTCCGGGAATAACGCAATTCGAGGCAAACCCGGGCAGAGCCGCATCCGGTGCATCTAAGAGGGATCATATATCAATACATGAGATCGTCGGAGGAAATGTTTTCATGCTGGAAGAGCTCAGTGATGGTATGTACGGTGAAAAGGCCGTGGAGACGCTTCAGAAGGCTGCAACGCTCGATGTCTCCGTGCCAGAAGAAGCAGTCCCTGGTGACGAGGTTACTATTGACGTTTCGATTACTAATTCCGGTGCCGGTCATAAGCTTCCAACAGGAATTACCGAGGTAAGGCAGATGTGGCTTGAGGTGTCTGTTACCGATGCCGAAGGCAAGATGTTGTACAGTTCTGGCCAGTTTGACTCAGAAGGAACTATCGAAGATGCAGTCATCTATCATACAGTTCTTGCCGATGCTGACGGGGAAATAACTGACAAGCTCTGGGAGGCTGAATCCATTATTTCAGATAACAGGATCCTTCCTAAAGAAACAGAAGTTGAATCCCATTCCTTTGTAATGCCTGAGGATGCCGCAGACCCTATACTCGTTGAAGCAAAGTTATTATATCGTTCTGCATCTCAGGATATGGTAGATGAACTGTTTGGTGAAGGTACCTATGATGTTCCGGTGATCGATATGGCCAAAGACTATGGTTCCATCAATGGTGAAGCTGATGTCCCATCTAACGGAACACCAGGATTCACTGGTCTCCTGCTTGTAATATCCCTGGTCGCAGCAATTGGTATCTTAAGGGCCAAAGAATAACGTTGGAGGAATTAACATATCTGGTAATTCAATTAAACTTCTTGGAATATCCGGAAGTCCCCGAAAGAAGGGGACTGATCATATGGTCAGGGAAGCCCTGAAGTTCGCAGAGGAGAAATTTGATGTGGAAACTGATTATTTCTCTGCAAAAGGAAAGGACCTGAAGTTCTGTATCCATTGTGACCATTGCGTCCGGACCAAACAGGGCTGCATTCATAAGGACGATATGCTGGAACTCTATGAAAAGATGCAATGGGCAGATGCCTGGATCATCGGTACTCCTGTTTACCAGGGAACAATCAGTGGTCAGACAAAGGTCATGATGGACAGGTGCCGTGCTGTGGTTGCCCGTGATCCAAAGGTCTTCCTTAACAAGGTAGGTGCAGGAATGGCCGACGGTGGAGATCGCGTTGGCGGTCAGGAGCCTGCATTGCAGACGATCCACAACTTTTACATCATCAGTGAGATGCTTCCGGTCTCAGGCGGTTCCTTTGGTTCCAATCTTGGAGGCACTTTCTGGTCACAGGATAAGGGTGCTGAGGGCATAGAAGAGGACGAGGAAGGTCTGAGAAGCATGCGAAAGACCGTTCGTAAGCTGATCCGGACCGCTCAAATGGTGAAGAAAGCATCTGTGGAGGATGAATAAATGGAATTTGAAGCACCTATTACTGAAATTATACAGCAGACCTATGACGTTAAGAGCTTCAGGTTCGAAAGGCCTGAAGATTTTGAGTATAAGGCCGGACAGTATTTTTTTGTAAGCATTCCTGTGGATGGGGAAATTCAGCGTAAGCCTTTCACGATCTCAAGCAGTCCTACTGAAAAGGGATTTCTGGAATTTACCAAGAAGCTCACCGGACATGAGTTCTCTGATGCTCTTGATGCCATGGAAGTTGGTGATGTCCTGGCCGTAAATGGTCCGTATGGAAGGTTCACTTTCGAGGGTGAGTTCGATAAGATCGCCCTGATCAGTGGTGGTATAGGTATAACTCCTATGATCAGTATCTGCAGATATTGCAGTGACAAGAAGACCGGCACGGATCTCATTATCCTGAGCAGCAATAAGACTGCTGAAGACATTGCTTTCAGGGAAGAACTTGATGAAATGGATAATGAACATTCCAACCTTAAGGTCGTTCATACTCTTACCAGGGCGGAAGATGACTGGCCTGGCTGTAAAGGACGCATATGTGATACTATTATCATGGACTACATCCCTGATTTCATGGATCGTGTGATCTATGTATGTGGTCCTCCGGCAATGATGAAAGCAACAGAGGAATTGTTGCTTAACATGGGTGTACCTAAGGGCCAGATAAAGAAGGAAGCACTTGTTGGCTTCTAAGAAGTATTTATTAACAATGTTGTTCGAAATTATGATCAAATGAGGTGAATTATATGGATCTAAAAGGAAGTGAAACTGAAAAGAACCTGCTGAAGGCCTTTGCAGGTGAATCGCAGGCAAGGAACAGGTATACCTACTTTGCATCAGTCGCAAGGAAGGCAGGATACCATCAGATATCTGCTATCTTTGCTGAAACCGCTGACAATGAGAAGGAACATGCAAAAAGACTCTTCAAGTTCCTTGAAGGCGGCGAGGTGGAGATAACGGCTTCCTATCCTGCAGGCATCATCGCTGACACAAGGGCCAACCTCGAAGCTTCTGCTGATGGTGAGAACTACGAGCATACTACAATGTATCCTGAGTTTGCAGAAGTGGCTGAGAAGGAAGGTTTCCCTGAGATCGCAGATGTGTTCAGGCACATAGCTATAGCAGAGCAAGGCCATGAAGAGCGCTACCGCAAACTTGCTGACAACATGGATCATGAGATGGTCTTCAGGAAGGACGGTACTGTTGCATGGAGATGCCGCAACTGCGGATACATCCACGAAGGTCCTGAACCTCCTGAGGAATGTCCTGCATGTGCACATCCACAGGGATATTTTGAGCTAAAGGCTGAAAACTATTGATCACGAGGTTGTAACATGAAACGTATAGCATGGGGTATTACCGGCTCCGGGGATCAGATCAAAGAGACCTATGATGTAATGCATGATATCAAGGAACGGACTGACATTGAGTTCATGGTATTCCTTTCAAAGGAAGGGGAAACCGTGATGAAATGGTATCGTATGTGGGATGATATCCAGAGGGATTTCCCTAACTTCAAGACCGATGCAGGCCCGAACTCTCCCTTCATTGCCGGACCTCTTCAGGTCGGCCATTATGATGCCCTTATCATCGCACCGGCTACTGCCAACAGTGTTGCCAAGATGGTCTATGGTATTGCAGATACCCTGGTAACGAATGTGGTTGCACAGACTGCCAAGGGCGACACTCCAATTTATATTCTGGCAGTTGACCAGAAAAGAGGAACTGTGGATACGTTTGCACCAAATGGAAAGAAGATGACCCTTAAGATGCGTGAGGTTGATGTTTCCAATTCGGAAAAACTCGCACAGATGGAGAACATCACATTGCTTGAGAAGCCTGAAGACCTCTATGCTCTTGTAGGCCTGGAAAAGCCCGACTGAATCTGACTATTCGGATTGGGGGGATATCCCTCCTGATCATATATTTATTATCGATTTTGATCGGACCCGATCGTTCCTCATTTGAAATGCTACCGTTTTGATCTTTATCTTTGTCTTAGTTTTTGTTTGAATTGTTCCTCAATCGTAGATCATTCCTTCTGAGATGTACTCTTTTGCTAAGGATGCACGCTCATCCATTCTCTGTAGGGCACTATATGCTGCGTATGCTGCAAGTATGCTATCAAGGGCATCAGCCTCTGTGTCCTTAAGGGCCGCTTCAACGACATGATCTTCAAGTTCTATGTTCCATGTCTTCATGGCAGACAGTATCATGCGGCGGTTTTCCAGTTCCCTTTTGTTCTTTCCTTTGTAGGGTATGTAGATATCTTTCCTCTTTAGGGTGCAGGCAGGGCAGACCTCTGCCAGCAATGCCTTTTCAGGGTGTGGTTCCTGTATTGGAATTATGCGTGCAGATCCTTTCTTTAGTAGTGGTTCGATGATGTACCTGATCCCATAGTACGTTTGTTTGTAAAGCCTGAGATTATATGTGCAAAATGGGGCTTTTTTCTGAATTTCAGTCTTGCGCTTGACTTCTTTATTGCCCATACTATTGCGGCATTTGGTGCGAAAGTCTTCGGGAGACTTGTACGTTTTAGAAAAGTTGAGTATGGAGTTTTCCCAGTTATGGTCATTGTTAAGTGCTTCGGGTAGTCCCATTGAAAGGTCAAGGCCGAAGATAGCTTTCGCTTCGGTTGAAATGAGTTTGCGGAGAAAAGAAAGGCAGTTGTCCCTTTCTTTACCGATGTCTTCGGGCATCAGCTCAGAGATCGGGCAACAACTATCGATGTGAAGTGTTCTGTTGTGTATTGTGCCCCTGCTGACCCATATCTTCTTACATGCGGTCTTTGATCCGCTGAAGTCAACCCCGTAAACAAGGGGTCTCGGGCTGGCAGGGGGTGAGGACATTTGAGTATTAGTTCTCTCTCTTGCCTTCGATGAACTCGTTTGTCATGCGGAACGCATCATCATCAGGGAACTGCTTTGGAGGGTGCTTCATGAAGTATGATGCAGGGGAGTAAAGTATTCCGCCTGTTCCTCTTTCCAATGCGATCTTGCAGCAGCGGATAGCATCGATGACAACGCCTGCGGAGTTTGGTGAATCTTCCACTGAAAGGCGAAGTTCAAGGTTCATTGGCACATCTCCGAAGAGCTTACCTTCCATTCTCAGGAAGCATAGCTTGTTGTCCTGCTGCCATGGTACGTAATCGCTTGGTCCGACATGAATGTTATGATCTTCAAGTCTCTCTGCAAGAACGGACTGTACAGCTTCTGTCTTAGATGTCTTCTTGGAAGAAAGCCTGTTCCTGTTGAGCATGTTAAGGAAATCGGTGTTACCGCCAGTGTTAAGCTGGTATGTCCTTTCAACTTTGACACCCCTTTTCCTGAACAGGTCTGCAAGGGTCCTGTGGGTGATTGTCGCTCCAAGCTGTGCTTTTATGTCATCTCCTATGATAGGAATTCCCTTCTCTTCGAACTTCTTTGCCCATTCAGGGTCACTGGCAATGAAGATCGGCATGTTGTTGACAAGGGCAATGCCTGCATCCAGTGCACACTGTGCATAGAAGCGGGTTGCAATTTCAGAACCTACCGGGAGGAAGTTCAAAAGGATCTGTGCGCCGGAATCCTTCAACACGGACACGATCTTTTCATCTGAGGACTCTTCCTCATTTGAAGGTATGAACCTGTAATCGTCATCGTAGTTGACCATATGTTCGGAAACTCCGTCCTTGATGTTACCCATTGTGACCTTTACGCCGGTCTCTGGTATGTCGGAACAAAATACCGTTGTGCAGTTAGGGGGTGCAAAAATAGCTTCTGCAACATCCTTTCCGACCTTTCTCTCGTCGATGTCGAATGCCGCTACTACTTCAATATCAAAAGGCTTGTACCCGCCGATATCCCAATGCATCAGTCCTATCGCATCTTTTTCCGCTTTGTCTTTATAGTATTCAAGGCCCTGGATCAGTGAACTGGCGCAGTTACCGACTCCCACGATTGCGATCTTTATTTTGTCCATAACACTTCCTCTTAACTAAAGTGAACAATATTCATGATATAAAATATATAATCGTTATGCATTGTCCTAATGTTTACAGTCTCATAAAAAGCTTTCTAAAAAATAACTCTTTTATAAAACTATTCAAGTTTAATACAGTCTTCTGATGTCAGAAAAGTTTTTAAGTCGTGAAAACCGTTTCTTCTTTGGGAAATCTTATTTCTGTACCGATGGGGAAAACAAATACAGGTGTCTACATATGCCTGTTATTTCTTTGGCAATATACAATATAAGGAGATGGTATTATTCAGGATGTATCAGATGAATTCTCTAATGTGGGCGACATAGGTTCTGTTGAAGATGCAGTAAAGCTTGGAATATCTTTTGAGGATCAGGGGAGAGACTTTTACCTGGAATTTGCAGAAGCTGCTAAAGACCCTGCTGCCAAAGATATGTTCCTTTACCTTGCAGAAGAGGAGAAGAAGCATGCTCAGTATCTGCAGAGCTATCTGAAAGGTGAGGCACTATCCATCGAGGAAGAATCGAATGTACCTGATTTCAGGGAAGCATTCGCTTCAGAGTTCACCGAGGACAAGCTTGGTGAGGTTGGTGTGATGCTGGCTGCCATGAGGCTTGAAAGAAAGACTGAAGATCTTTATCTGATGTTTTCCAGCGTATCTTCTGACCCTGATCAGCGTGAGTTCTTCGAAAAGCTTGCAGCAGTTGAAAGAGGTCATTATGACCTGATCGATGGTTTGCTTGCAACAGTTACAGGCTTCAGGATGCAGACATGATCTGCTGAATAGTTTCAGAGGTTATTTGATGGACCAGAAAGATGAGAACCTTGAGATCGCAAAGGGCATCTACTGGGTTGGAGCGATTGACTGGAACCTGCGCGACTTCCATGGCTATGCGACTCCCAGGGGAGGCACCTATAATGCTTATCTTATAATTGACGAAAAGATAACCCTTATAGATACTGTAAAGGCTGAGTTTGCCTCTGAAATGATCGAAAGGATCCGCAGGATCGTAAACCCTTCCCGGATCGATTATGTGATCTCGAATCACGTGGAGATGGATCACTCCAGCGGCCTGCCTGCGCTCATGGAAATTGCAAAAGATGCAAAGGTCTTTTGCACAAAGCATGGAAAGGCCGGATTGAATGAATATTATGAGTCAGGCGGATGCAGTAACTGGGATTTTGAGGTAGTGGAAACCGGCGATGAGCTTAATCTCGGTTCCCGTACCCTGATGTTCATTGAGACGCCAATGCTGCACTGGCCGGACAGCATGCAGACATACCTGAAAGGGGATAAGATATTGTTCTCCAACGATGCTTTCGGACAGCATCTTGCTACATCCACAAGGTTCGAGGATGAAGTGGAGGGCGGGGCGATGGAAGATGCTGCCATCTATTATGCCAATATCCTGATGCCATTCGGGTCAAAGGTGATTAAGTATGCCGAGAAGGTCACGGAACTTGGTCTTGAGTTCGACATGATAGCTCCTTCACATGGGGTGATCTGGAGGGAGGATCCTTCCCGTATCATCGATGCCTACCTAAAATGGGCTCAGAAGGAGGTCGTTCCAAAAGTGCTGATTATTTATGATACTATGTGGAACAGTACTGAGATAATGGCAAAGGAGATCCTTGAGGGTGTTCGTGAAGGCGGTGTCGAGGCCAGACTTTTCCATCTGCGCAAGAACGACTGGAGCATGATGGTAAAGGAACTGATGTTCTCTCCGGTGATTGCTATTGGATCGCCTACGATGCATGGCACCATGTTCTATACCGTGTCGGGTTTCCTGACATACATGAGGGGCCTTCGTCCTAAGGATAAAAGTGCTGTTGTGTTCGGCTCATATGGCTGGGGTGGCGGTGCTGTAAAAGGTATTGAGGAGATCCTGGAGAAGGCCCGGTTCGATATAATTGAACCCGGTTTGCAGGCAAAGTACAGGCCTTATGAAGATGATCTCAGGGCTTGCAGAGAGCTTGGTATCAGGCTTGCCGAACTTGCACTGAAGAAAAGCAGTTGAGTCAGACCATTCAGGCAAAGATAATTGAGTATGACCAATTGAATAAATTATTGAATATATCTATTGACTAAAAGGAAGTGAGAATAAATGAAATTTGAGGGCGAACTCGAGGAAGAATTTTATCAGAGATCAAAGAAAAATGCAGAAGCTACCGGATATAAGCTGAACACTGATTATGATGTGATCGTTACTGCTGTGAAGGGTATCTGCAACAACAAGCGTGAATTTGGTGAATACTACTGCTTCTGCCAGAAGAGATCCGGTGATGTGGAAAAGGATAAAAAGATAATCTGTCCATGTGCTGCACGCAGTCGTGATGTTGAGACACGCGGTGCATGTCGCTGTGGGCTTTATATCAAATGAAAATGATCAACTGAAGGGCCGGATGGTCCTTTAATACTTTATTTATTTTCATTTATCTTATTGTTTTGAAATGGGTATCTTTTCTCCATAATCCTGCCTGTTACAGTGTTGTGCAGCATAGTTAGTTATATTTAGAAGGATGTGTTTTATGATAGTTGAAGGACACAGTTTATCATTATTGGACATACATAAACAGCAGTTAGTGTCCATATCTAGATCACAGATCATTGATCATATCCGGAGATACAAAAATGAAAGTATTGATAAGTGATTCATTATCAGAAGAAGGAGTTTCAAAACTTCAGGAGCATTTTAATGTCGATGTCTCAACAGGCCTCTCTGAGGACGAGCTTGTAGAGAAGATCGTAGATTTTGATGCTCTCGTGATCCGCAGCGGTACGCAGGTTACAAAAAAGGTCATTGAGGCTGCAGACAACCTTAAGATCGTTGGAAGGGCCGGTGTTGGTGTGGACAACATCGATATTGATGCTGCAACTGAAAAGGGTATTATTGTTGTGAACGCCCCTGAAGGTAACATGCTCTCAGCAGCAGAGCACACGATCGCAATGATGATGTCAATGGCAAGGAACATCCCTCAGGCAAATGCTTCCCTTAAGGCAAAGAAGTGGGAACGTAAGAACTTCATGGGTGTTGAGGTAAACGGCAAGACACTCGGTGTCATTGGTCTTGGTCGTATTGGTGCTGAAGTTGCTAAACGTGCACAGGGAATGGAAATGGATATTCTTGGCTATGATCCTTTTGTCACAGAGGAACGTGCAAAGTCTATGGGTGTGGAGCTTACTACTGTTGATGATATTGCAAAGAGGGCTGACTTCATTACTGTTCACACGCCACTTACAAAAGAGACCCGCAATATCCTTGACGCAGCGCAGTTCGATATGATGAAAGGCAATGCCAGGGTCATCAATTGTGCCCGTGGTGGTATCATTAATGAGGAGGCTCTTGCAGATGCACTTAAAGCAGGCAAGATCGCAGGCGCTGCTATCGATGTGTTCACAAGTGAACCACCATTTGACTGTCCTTTCATTGACCTTGACAATGTTATTGTGACACCTCACCTTGGTGCTTCTACCGAAGAGGCACAGGTAAATGTTGCAGTTTCCGTTGCTGAAGAGGTCATCTCTGTCCTCAATGGTGGCTCAGCCCGTAATACTATCAACATTCCTTCAGTCAAACCTGATGTAATGGCAGTACTGGCTCCGTACATAGGTCTGGCAGAGACCCTTGGAAGTGCAGTAGCACAGCTCCTTGATACAAATTATGATAAGATCGAGATCTCCTACAAGGGTGAGATCTCTGAGAAGGACACAAGAGCTGTGACAGTTGCTGCTCTCAAGGGTGTTCTAGAGGTCGCATTAGGCTCTGCTGTGAACTATGTGAATGCACCGGCTCTTGCAAAGTCAAGGGATGTCGAGGTTGTAGAAAGTAAGTCAGAGACCTCTGATGAGTATGCTTCTGCTATCAGTATCAAGTTGTATCAGGATTCCGTTTCAAGGTCTGTTACAGGTGCTGTAGTCGGAAATGAAGCAAAGATCATAACCATCGACAGTCAGCACGTGGATATCGTTCCAAAAGGTTTCATGATCGTTTCCAACCATATCAACCGTCCGAATGTGATCGGACCATGCTGCCTGGCACTTGGAGCTAACAATATCAATATCTCCGGTATGCAGGTAGGCCGTGCAGAAGTTGGCGGACAGACTATAATGGCATTGAATGTAGATGCTGAGGTTTCCGAGGATATCCTTGATGAGATCCGTGGAATTGATGGCATAATCGATGCAACACTTGTGACACTTTAATCCGATGTCACCAAAGCACGGGCTTGATGTCCCGTGCTGCATTTCAGGATCAAATGGGAGTATTGATCACATATGATGAGAAAGCGAGTATATCACCGATTTCCTCACAGAGAGGTTCAGTTCGAGCAAAAGCACCGTTACTATTCCGACCTCCCTTATTTTGTGAGGGTCATGGCTGGTATGGATGGCAAGTTCGGAATGTTCGTGACCGAATCCACGACCAAGAAAGGACATCGTATTCAGGCCAAAAGGGAGATTGGTGTTGAGATCGCTATGAACGGGCTGGATTTCGCTCCTCTTAATTATGAGACCGTGGACTCTATGATCGATACGATCGAACCTGAAGGGATAATTGATTTCAGGGTGACCCTTACGTATAGTTACCTCGACGGGAAGTATAATCGTGTACCTTTAAAAGGTGATGTTTATCTTGTGCGGGCGATCCTTGAGTCAGAGGTACTTACCCTGAGGATCAATCACATAGACGGTCAGGAACGTACCGAATGTGGAAGGGTGGCAGATACTATTATAGATGAACTTCGACGTGGTGCATGATGGACGAACTCAGTCTGGTGGTAGTATCACCTTTCAAAAAGAGTGCCACATCATCCCTTTCTATAAAGGATTTTGAGTTTTCCTTATCCTTCGATCTCAAGTGGATGTCTCCGGCACAGGCATCAAAGGTAAGGGATCAGGCGATCATGTCATCTCTCCTGAGGATAGATGGTGGGATGCTTGTCCTCAATATGGATGCTGATGCCATTGATGTTCCTGCAGGTTTCAAGCCATCTGCCGACCTCTTTCGGGAAAAAGGCAATATTGAGAAGATCATGGATATTCTGGTGACAAATGGTGGTATAAGTAAAAAAGAGGTCGTATCCCGTATAAATGTCAAACAGGATTCTCTGTCAGGTCTTGTTGATGCGGAAGTTGCTGCAGTGCTGGTTGCTCATGAAATGGGGTGTGATGCAGGTGATCTCTTTGATGAGATCTATCAAAGAGTTTCCGGGATCTCTGAATAATATTATATTCTGCCATATATAAAATCAAATTCGCATAATCTTTATGTACTATTAATATAATTATGTGCAACTCCAGTTAATTATTGACTGGCATGTCTTCAAAGATGTTCGAACGCAGAAATGCGTGAGTAAGAAAATCTTGCGGAGGGACATTATGGGAAAAAAAACACAAGTAAAAATCTCAAGGAAAACTAATCCAAGGATTCCATCGTTGATTGCAGTGCTGAAGGATTCAGCACGTGAGAACGAGGCACCTATCTGGAGAGATATCGCAAAGAGGCTCGAAACACCTGGCAGGAACTATGCTGAGGTAAATCTGAGCAAGCTCAACAGGTACACATCAGAGAACGAACTGGTAATGATTCCTGGAAAGGTATTGGGCGCCGGTGTACTGGGTCACGCTGTAACTGTTGCAGCACTTGGTTTCAGCGCAACTGCCATTGACAAGATCACAAATGCAGGTGGAAAGTGCATGACCATCGAACAGGCTCTGGAAGAAAACCCGGCAGGTTCTGGTATCAGGATCATGAAGTGAGGTGTTTCAAATGACAGTAATCGATGCAAATGGTTTAATTATGGGCAGGCTTGCAAGTAACGTTGCAAAGAGACTGCTTTCAGGCGAGGAGATCGCAATTGTAAATGCCGAGAATGCTGTGATCTCAGGTTCAAAGGTAACCACTTTTGAAGAGTATGATGAGATCAGGAACATGGGCACACGTGAATTCGGTCCATACTTCCCAAAAAGACCAGACAGGATCCTCAAGAGGACCGTCAGGGGAATGCTTCCATACAAGCGCCCAAGGGGAAGGGAAGCAATGGCTAACCTTAAGATCTACGTAGGAATTCCTGCTGAGTACAAGGACGCAGAACTTACAACTGTCGATGGAGCAAACATGACACGCTTAAGTTCTAACAAGTATGTGACCATCGGTGATGTAAGCCGCAAACTGGGCGGAAAGTTCTAAGGGAGATTTATTCATGTCTACTAAAGTTGTTAATTCATCAGGTAAGAACAAGACTGCAATTGCACGCGCAACAGTCTCTGCAGGTACAGGTAAGGCAAGGATCAACAAGAAACCTGTTGAGATCTATGAGCCTGAATTTGCAAAGCTCAAAATACTCGAACCTCTTATGCTGGCATCCGATTCTGTTTCCAGCCTTGACATCGACGTTAAGGTAAGCGGAGGCGGAATCATGGGCCAGGCAAATGCGATCAGGACAGCTATCGCAAGAGGCATTGTTGAGTGGACCAACGACACCGACCTGAGAGATGCTTTCATGGCATACGACAGGAACCTTCTGGTAAACGACTCCAGACAGAAGGAGACCAAGAAGTTCGGTGGACCTGGTGCTCGCGCTAAATATCAGAAATCTTACAGGTAAGGTAGGTACTAATGATTCCAGTTCGCTGTTTCACATGTGGAAAAGTAATTGCAGGAAGCTGGGAAGAGTACGACCGGCGTGTAAAGGAGGGCGAAGACCCTGCTACAGTCCTTGATGATCTTAATTTCACAAGGTATTGCTGCAGGCGTATGTTCCTCGCACACGTCAACCTTGTCGATATGATGGCTCCATATCAGTGAAGGGACCGTAGGGTAGCCTGGACCATCCTTCGGCGTTCGGGACACGGCTCTTCTTACAAGTCTGTGCGAACCACGCCGGTACCTGAGTTCAAATCTCAGCGGTCCCATGATACCCTTTTAAGGATCACTGATTGGGGCAGATATCGTGTATGACCATATTCGGAGGGATTCCGAATAACCACTTTCACATTTAACAAACCAAAATAACAGATCAACATAACTGCTTTTGCTTCGTGGTTATTTGTTAATATGATATTACTTGTCTATACATCCGATTTGTTCTTTTAATGACGGACTTTTTATAAGGTGATCAGTTGAGCAAAGAGAACTATACCAGATACGAGCGTGCAAGGATTATCGGTGCAAGATCACTTCAGATAGCAATGGAGGCTCCGATACTTATTGAAGATGAGAGCACTGATTCATTGCGCATCGCTACAATGGAATTTGAGAAAGGTGTTATACCAGTTACAGTAAAGAGAGATTTCGAATAATTGAGGTGAATATATGGAAGCTACAGAAAATATTGAAGTTAACGCGGAAGAGACCGCAGCAGCACAGGAGACAACCGAATCAACATCATTAGTACCAATCGATGAGTACCTTGCAGCAGGTGTTCACATCGGTACACAGCAGAAGACCCAGAACATGATGAAGTTCGTCTACCGTGTAAGGACAGACGGCCTTTACGTTCTTGACATCCAGTCAACTGACGAGAGGATCAGGTCAATTGCACACTTCCTTTCAAAATATGACCCTGCAAGGGTACTTGTTGTATCCGCACGTCAGTACGGTCAGTTCCCAGCTACAATGTTCTCCAAGGCTATCGGTGCAACTTCAAGAGTTGGAAGGTTCATTCCTGGAACTCTGACAAACCCTGCACAGGAAGGCTTCTATGAGCCGGATGTAGTTATCGTTACAGATCCTGCAGGAGACGCACAGGTAATCAAGGAAGCTGTGAACGTCGGTATCCCTGTTGTAGCACTCTGTGATACCAACAACATGACATCCAACGTTGACCTTGTCATCCCAACCAACAACAAGGGTAGGAAAGCACTGTCACTTGTTTACTGGTTACTTGCAAGGGAAGTCGCAAACGAAAGGGGAATTCCTTTCAACTACGAACTTACTGATTTCGAGACAGGTCTTTAAACGACCTGTTCTCATTTCTCCGTTGCACCATTACTCATACAGTAGATGTCCCATCGGGGGATTCAAGAGGTGACAATAGTATGAGACAACCGGCTGTTGCAGGACAGTTCTATCCGTTAAGCCCAAAGAACCTTAAAAAAGAAATCTCCAGATGTTTCCAGGGCATTGAGATCACTCCCCGTGATGTGATCGGAGCAGTAGTACCTCATGCGGGGTATGCCTATTCAGGACAGGTTGCAGCAAGCGTTTATGCGACCCTTCCAAAAGCTGAAACTTACATCTTTTTCGGACCAAACCATACAGGGTATGGTTCCCCTGTGGCAATGTCACAGGATACATGGAAGATGCCTTTTGGAGACATTGAAACAGACAGGGATATCGGCAAGCTTCTCAGAGGTACGATAATCGATATGGATGAGATCGCTCATAGGTTCGAGCATTCTATAGAAGTGCAGATACCTTTCCTCCAGCACATGTTCGGGAACGATTTCAAGATCCTTCCTATATGCATGGGTATGCAGGATGAAGAAACTGCTGTGGAAGTTGGTCAGGAAGTTGCACGTGCTGCCAAAGAGTCCGGAAAGAAAGTTGTCTTCATAGCATCAAGCGATATGTCTCATTATGTTTCAGCAGAGCATGCTGACCGGGTGGACCATTACCTGATCGATGCTATCCTTGATATGGATGTGCCGGAATTCTATCGCAGAAGGGCAGAGGAGAACATCTCCGCCTGTGGATACGGTCCAATCTCAGCGATGCTGAGCGCTGCAAAGGAATATGGTGCAAAGAGCACCGAACTGGTAAAATACGCTAACAGTGGTGATGTCTCAGGCGATCCTATGGTAGTAGGATATGCCGGTATCATTGTGGAATGATTTCTGTAAACGGGGCTTTTTAAGATGATAACCTGTTCAGCACCGGGGAAGGTCTACCTTTTCGGTGAACATGCCGTGGTTTACGGCGAACCTGCTGTATGTTGTGCAGTAGATATACGTACACGTGTAAGTGTTGCCCCTGCAGATTCAGTTACGATCAGTTCCTCTCTAGGTACCACAGGAATTGACTTTGAGACCCACCCTTATGTTTCAGCGGTCGTGGAACGTTTCCGGGAAATAATATCTCTTGAAGGTGTAAGCATCCGGATCGTTTCAGAGATCCCGGTAGGCTCCGGACTCGGTTCCTCCGCAGCTGTCACCATAGCTACCATAAAGGCACTTGATACCCTGCTTGGCACCGGCCTTGAACTTGATGATATTGCCCGTATGGGGCATGAGGTGGAGCAGAGGATACAGGGTGCTGCAAGCCAGACCGATACCTATGTATGTACCATGGGTGGTGTTGTTATGATACCCCAGCGTAAGGGACTTGACCTTATTGACTGCGGGATCGTTATAGGCAATACAAATATTTTCTCTTCCACAAAGGAGCTTGTGGCAAATGTTGCAGAGCTCAATGAGAGCTTTCCGGAAGTAATAGGTCCGGTCCTGTCATCCATTGGAATGATGTCAACTGTGGGAGAGGATCTGGTAAACTCAAAGGATTATGTTTCCGTAGGCAAGCTCATGAATATCAATCAGGGTCTTCTGGATGCGATTGGTGTGGGTTGTGCTGAATTAAGTTCATTTACGTATGCTGCCCGCAATAATGGTGCGTATGGTGCGAAGATAACCGGTGCCGGAGGCGGTGGTTGTATGGTTGCGATCGCTCCCCGTGAACATGTGGATGATGTTGCGGCTGCTATTGCTGCTGCAGGTGGGGAAGCTGTTGTTACGGAAGCAACGGATATTGGAGTAAGGGAGGAATCCCGTTGAACTCAACAGAAGATATTACAATATTAAAGATCGGTGGTAGCGTTATTACCGATAAGAATTCGGAAGACGGTCTTGCCTGGGAAGAAGAGATCATACGCATTGCGCGCGAGATCTCAGGATTTGAAGGAAAACTTATCATTGTGCATGGTGCCGGTTCATACGGACATCCTCAGGCTAAGAGGTATGCACTTACTGAAAGGTTCCATGCAGAAGGCGCAGTTGTCACCCACAAGGCAGTAAAATCCCTGAACAGGATCGTAGTGGACATCCTGAACGATGAGGGTGTCAATGCCATAGCTGTGCACCCAATGGGATGTACTGTTGCAAAGGGCGGCAGGATCTCGGAGATGTATCTTGGAAGTATTCATCTGATGCTTGAAAAAGGTCTTGTGCCTGTATTGCATGGCGATGTGGTCATGGATACTGAGAAAGGCGTATCCATTGTATCAGGTGACCAGGTGATCCCTTACCTTGCAACAACGCTGGGGGCTTCCCGTATTGGCGTTGGAAGTGCTGCAAATGGTGTCCTTGATGACAAGGGCAATACGATCCCTGTTATCACTTCGGACAATTTCGAGACAGTTAAAGGATATATCGGAGGCTCAGCAGGTACGGACGTGACCGGTGGTATGCTCGGGAAAGTGCTTGAGATGCTGGAGCTTGGCAAAGCATCAAGTATAACTTCGTATATATTCAATGCAACTATTGCAGGGAATGTTTCGAGTTTTCTGAATGGTGAAAATATCGGAACTGCAATAAAAGATTCTTAATTACATTTACAGGTTTGATAAATTTGAGTACGTCCAGAAGAAAGATAGAACATCTTGAGCATTGTGCGCAGCGTCCGGTAGAATCAAAGGATGTCACATCAGGCTTTGACGATGTGATGCTTGTACACAGGGCACTGCCTCAGATTAATATGGACGAGATCGACCTTTCCACAGAGATCCTTGGGAAGGAACTAAAAGCACCATTTTTGATCGCATCAATAACAGGTGGTCATCCGGATACCAAGCCGGTAAATGCAGCACTTGCAGAAGCCGCTGAAGAGATGGGTGTTGGTATCGGTGTAGGTAGCCAGAGAGCTGCCATAGAGGACCCGGAGCAGGAAGATTCATTCAGTGTTGTACGTGATGTTGCTCCGAATGCATTTGTCTACGGGAACATAGGCGCGGCCCAGCTCAGGGAATACGACATGGAAGCCATTGAAAGGCTTGTGGAAATGCTGGATGCGGACGCAATGGCAGTTCATCTTAATTTCCTTCAGGAGGCTATACAGCCGGAAGGCGACAGGGATGCTACAGGTGTGCTTGAAGCTATAGAAGAAGTTTGCTCACTGAAGGTACCTATCATTGCAAAGGAGACCGGCGCAGGTATCTCCAAAGAGGATGCACAGATGCTCAAAGAAGCAGGTGTCAGTGCAATAGATGTCGGCGGAGTTGGCGGAACAAGCTGGTCCGGGGTAGAGGTCTATCGTGCAAGGGAAAGCGGTGATAAGGTATTCGAGGACCTGGGCAACCTGTACTGGGATTTCGGTATTCCCACAGTTTCCAGTGTTCTTGAATGCAGAAACTACCTTCCTGTGATATCCACAGGCGGTGTCAGGACAGGTCTTGATATTGCAAAATCCCTTTCTCTGGGGGCATATGCTGCAAGTGCAGCGCTTCCTTTTGTTGCACCTGCACTGGTCGGGAAAGATGCAGTTGTGGAGAGTTTGTCAGCCATGCTCAATGAATTGAGGGTTGCGATGTTCCTCTGCGGATGCGGGAGTGTAAATGAGCTTCGCACCGAGTCAAAGGCAGTGGTCACAGGCTGGACAAAGGAATACATCACACAGCGTGGCTTTGACATAAATGAGATCTGAGTTTAAGGGTTGAGCTGGATCTCAAGTTTAGTAAAATGAGGCCGGACATGTAAATGGTCGGTCGTAATGATATCATAAATCACATTCATTTTTTGGTCAAAGGGCCAAAGGAATCATTTGTATAGAAAGTAACCAGAAATTATTGGAGGTAAATATGACAGATATTGGAATAATAGCAGTTGGCGGATATAATGAAATGGGCCGCAACATGACTGCTATAAGGGTTGACGAGGACATCATTATCGTAGATATGGGTCTGAGATTGGACAGGGTCCAGATCCATGAGGATGTGGAAATTGATAAGATGCATTCCCTCGAGCTGATCGAGATGGGTGCGATTCCTGATGATACGATCATGAAGCAGGTCAACGGTAATGTTGCTGCTATCGTTTGTACACACGGTCACCTTGACCACATCGGTGCGATCTCAAAGCTTGCACACAGGTACACCGCACCTATCATCGGAACACCATACACTGCTGCTCTTGTTAAACAGCAGATCGAATCCGAGCGTAAGTTCGGTGTAAAGAACAGGATTATCCCTGTTGAGGCAGGCGGAATCTACCAGGTCAACGATGAAGTGTCAATTGAACTTATTCGTGTCCAGCACAGTATCATTGATGCTGTTTTTGTAGCAGTCCACACACCTGCAGGTGCTATTCTCTATGCCTGCGATTTCAAGCTTGACCGTACACCTACACTGGGTGAGCAGCCGGACTTTGACAGGCTCAGGGAGCTTGGACAGGAAGGCGTCATCTGCATGATGGTGGAGAGTACCAATGCAAAACGTGCTGGAAAGACACCTTCTGAGAGGATCGCTCACGACATGCTTCGTGATGTACTTCTTGGCACGGAGGAATCTGACGTTGGTATGATCGTAACGACCTTCGCTTCCCACATAGCTCGTATTAACTCGATCATCCAGTTCGCTGAAGAGATGGGCCGTATTCCTGTATTGATGGGTCGTTCCATGGACAAGTATGTAGTAACTGCAAAGGAAATGGGATACATTGATTTCCCTGATAATGTAGAGATCTACGGTAAGAGGAAGGATATCGATAAGGCGTTCAAGAAGATCATGAAAGAAGGGAAGGAAAAATACCTGCCTATTGTAACAGGACATCAGGGTGAGCCCGGTGCTATTCTTTCACGAGTTGCAAAGGGTGATACTCCTTATGAGATTGAGTCCGGTGACCGCATTATCTTCTCTGCAAACGTGATCCCAAGTCCGATGACACAGGCAAACCGCTATTCTCTGGAGACCAAGATCCGAATGAGGGGTGGCCGTATCTATGACAACGTCCACGTTTCAGGACACGCATACCGTGAGGATCACTGGGAGCTTCTCAGGTTGATCAATCCGGAACATGTAATTCCTGCGCATGGTAACATCGAGATGCACAGTGCCTATATTGAGATGGCAGAAGATGCTGGCTACATACTGGGCGATACCGTACACCTGTTAAGGAACGGTGAAGAATTATATATTGAAGAATGATCATTTGAATTATAACATGGTCGTGGTTAGTATGGATCTTATGGATGAAATAAAAAAACGAAGTGTGCATGTCGATAAGGGTATAGGGGAAATGCTCCCGATCGAGCATCCTGAAGAGCTTTACAGAGCATCAAGATACTTGCCGGATGCAGGTGGGAAACGCCTCCGTCCTGCAGTCCTTATGCTTGCTACTGAGGCTGTGGGTGGCGATCCAATGTCAGTTGTTCCGGCAGCAGTAGCTCTGGAACTTGTCCACAATTTCACCCTTGTGCATGACGACATAATGGATAATGATGATGTAAGGCGCGGAATGCCTGCAGTCCATGTAAAATGGGGCAGTGCAGGTGCTATCCTTGCAGGAGATACTCTCTATTCCAGGGCTTTTGAGATCATCTCATCTATGGAGAAGGACCCTGAAAGCATACTGAAGTGTGTCGCTCTTCTTTCAAAGACATGCACGGAGATATGTGAAGGACAGTGGATGGATGTTGATTTCGAGACACAGGAGACTGTCACAGAAGAGGAATACCTTGAGATGGTCGAGAAGAAAACATCCGTACTCTATGGTGCAGCAGCAAAGGTCGGTGCCCTGCTCGGCGGAGCTTCCGATGAAGTTGCAGATGCGCTTTATGAGTTTGGTCGTCTTGTAGGTATCAGTTTCCAGATACAGGATGATGTTATCGATATGGTGACTCCTGAGGAGATCCTTGGCAAGGTCCGTGGAAGTGACCTGATAGAAGGCAAGAGAACACTGATAGCTATTCATGCTCTTAATCATGGTGTTGAGCTTGATATCTTCGGAAAAGGCGAGGCTGTCACACCGGAACAGATCGACGAGGCAGTTGCCATACTTGAGAAGTCCGGATCTATCGGCTATGCTCAGGAACTTTCTGCATCCTATCTTGAAGAAGGTAAGAAGATGCTTGATATTCTCGAAGACTCCGAAGCAAAGGATACCCTGCTCGCTGTAGCAGACTACATGGTAACAAGGAACTACTGATACTGTTCCTTTACCTTCTTTTCTTTTTGTTTTGTTTTTTATTTTCACCATCAGCAATTGAAGGTGATTATTTTTTTGATGATTTTTTTAGTTTTACTCCGAATTTGTTCTGCTACTGTTCTCTACGAATTCGTTTGTTTCTCTTTGTCTATTTCAAAGAAGGGTTTTTAAGCATACATGATAATGTTGTCTTGGGGAATGCTGATGCTTAAAGAAGCGATGTTCTATGAAAAGCTGGATGAGGGGAAGGTACAATGCAACCTATGCAACCACAGGTGCAAGATAGCTAAGGGCAAGACGGGTATCTGTGGGGTACGAGAGAACCGGGATGGTACACTTTATTCACTGATCTACAATACTGTTTCTAGTGAGGCTGTGGATCCTATCGAAAAAAAGCCCCTGTTCCATTTCAATCCGGGATCAAAGGCATATTCCCTGGGTACTATAGGATGCAATTTCAGGTGTAAGCACTGCCAGAACTGGACGATCTCGCAGGTAAAGCTGGATGAGGCCATGTCTGTGGAGATCACTCCCGAGGAGGCTGTTTCCAGAGCCCTTGCAACAGGTTGCAGGTCGATCGCATGGACCTACAATGAGCCCACTATCTGGTATGAGTACACCTATGATTCTGCAAAGCTTGCAAAAGAAGCAGGACTTGATACTGTATATGTCACCAACGGCTTCATAACTCCGGAAGCTTTGAAGCACATCTCACCATACCTTGATGCCTTCAGGGTGGATATCAAGGCTTTTACAGAGGACTTCTACAGGAAGGTTGCCAGTGCCAGGCTGGCACCTGTGCTGGAATCCGCGAAACTGGCAAAGGAGCTGGGGATGCATGTGGAGGTCATAAATCTCATAATTCCCACACTGAACGATTCCGAGGATGAGCTACGGCAGTTGTCCACCTGGGTATATGAGAATCTGGGGGCTGATACTCCTATACACTTTACCCGCTTCCAGCCTCATTACAAGATGAAACACCTGCCTCCTACACCAGTTGAAACAATTGAAATGGCTCACGACATTGCAAAGGATGTGGGTTTGAAATATGTTTATGTCGGAAATGTGTTCGGGCACAAGTATGAGAGCACATATTGTCCTTCATGCGGGGAGTTGTTGATAGGGCGTGGAATCTTTGATGTGAATGAGTACAATATAACTTCGGAGAACAAGTGCCGCAATTGCGGGGAGCCTATCAATATATATGGTGGATTTGGTGGCCTTTGATGGCTATTTTTTTGTCTTTTCAAGGCCAAAAATCACTACTTTTTCTTCAATTTCCCCTTTGTCGCAGACCTTTTTGGGATTTCGAACAAAAGGTTTAAAACCCATAAGTGCATTAGGAGGATTCGTGCGTCGAAGCACAATCAAGTGCCGCTATAACTCAGTTGGTAGAGTGTCTGGCTGTTAACCAGAATGTCACAGGTTCGAGCCCTGTTGGCGGCGTATTCTACTTACTTTTTTTGAGGGCCTATAGCTTAGTCAGGTTAGAGCGCCCGGCTCATAACCGGGCGATCACCGGTTCAAATCCGGTTAGGCCCATCTCAACTTATTCTTGTGATTACTATCTGAAAATACTATTTTATATTAGTGAGATCTGATATTAGTAACATTTTTACAGAATGCAAACCAATTTTACATTTATGGTAGCTGTAAGCGGATATCCACCTGCTGATCGCACCTCTTTTAAATGCGACCTGATGAGCTTTAAGGAATCATATAACCTTGCTAAGATCCTTGCCAGAAAAATAAAGGATTCCGGCAATTTGCCTGATATGATCATTGCTATCGGCAGGGGTGGATATGTACCTGCCCGGTTAATATGTGATTTTCTCCTTTTTGATAACCTGACAACAATAAAGATCGAGCACTACAAGGGGGCCGCAGATATTCAGGAGATGGCAACGCTCAGGTTCCCGCTTTCTGTTGATATAAGTAGCAAAAAGATCCTTGTTGTGGATGATGTTACAGACACGGGTAAAACACTAAGAGTTGCTGTGGAATACCTGGAATCTCTTAAACCGGCAGAGATCAAGACTGCAGTTCTCCAGCACAAGATCTGTTCCGATTTCGTGCCGGACTATTATGCAAAAAAGATTGTTAAATGGCGCTGGATAATTTACCCATGGGCCGCTTACGAAGATCTTGCAGGTTTTGCCGAAAACATAATTGGTGAGAGGACTTTGACAACCCGACAGATCTGCAACGAGTTTGATTCCCGTTACACTATCTCCTTAAAACAATCGAATCTGACAGAAATACTCGAAGACCTTAATGCAAGGGGAAGTATAGATCACATTTATGGTGATGAAGATGCATTGTGGAGAAAAGTGAACCTCGTGAAGTAAACTGCAGATATGTGTATTTTAGTTATATCTGATCTGTATTAGTAGATTATTAAGGATATTTGTCCGCAACCGTGCGGTTAGAATACATTTAATAAAAAAAGAAAAAAGCACTTCGACAACAGTGCCGAAGTGTCATATAACCTGCCTTATATTCTCTGTTTCCTGAAGCCAATCGTTATTACAGCAACTGCTAAAATAACCAACACGCTTCCTAAGATATCAGCACCTGAGAAGGATGTAGAGGATGCTTGCTCCTCATTATTGATGGATTCCTTCGTCATCTCATATCCTTCGACATAGTTATCTGGTGTATTTTGTGTTACTTCTGCTACCTGATCAGTTGTTGTACCGTAACCTGCATCACTTACAGAGGTTTGGTTGTTCGTGGATTCAACGATAGTAGGTGTTACAGTACCACTGCTACTATGGCTGCTGGATGTGGAAACAGCTGTCTCTCTATGTGTTGCTTCTTTCATCAATCGGTTGTACTCATCCATGGTATCCTTGTCTATGACTCCGGGTACAGACATGATTCCCTGAACATAGGAATCAAGTGTTGGGTTTCCACAGGTGTGATGGCAGCATGTAACACCATCCTGCACAACAGATTCAACGTATTCTTTCACAAGGTTCTGGACGACCTCATCTGAGGCATCCCAGTAGCCCTTGCGTACAGCTTCAAGCATTCTGGCATCCATGGACTGACTGGCCCATGGATTCTCCTCCTGGAACCATTCATCCAGGCCGAGGTCGTACTTGTCCATAACATAGACATCATAGAACTCTTTCCACATGTCGTCAGTGATCTCATCAGGCAGTGTAACTCCCAATCCGAAGAAGTCTTCCAGAACACTGTCCATCTCGCTTGCTCCGGTGTAACCATGTTCCATCATACCTTCGATCCATTTTGGATTGAAGTACTTGGAACGAAGGTCCCTTGCAAGGAATTCACCCATTGTCTCTACGAAGGCTTCGTCTGGATTCTTGAGATTTGCGATATACATCTCAGGAGTATCTCCTGATACGTTCCTCACAGCCATTCCAAATCCACCGAAGAACTCATATACATGGTCAAAGACCACACTACCACTTCCACGGTTGTCATTGCCACTGCGGCTGAACATCACAGCATCTGTTTCGGAAAGTGCCTGTCTAAAAACATCTCCGTCACAATTGCCCCATATGTCGTCACCATATGCATAGCTCATGGAGTCGATGTAGAGATTGGCAAGTTTACTCTCATCCTCCCAGGTACCACTGGCACTTACGGCCTCTCTGAATCCACCAGCTCCCCAGCTACCTTCGTCGGGACCGAATACTCTGCACATTGAAAGTTGCCTTGCCTCTTCTTCTGAATAGTTGCCTGTGGCCATCAATGCCTCATAGATCAGATCGGAATTATCGCTGACGTAGTTTGGATATGTGGAACTGTTTTCCATGGCTGCCAGACGTGCACCTCTGTCCATTAGCTCAACCTGCCATTTCCAGTTATCGCGGTAGATACCGGTCATTGTGATAACAGCATCTATCCTGGGTCTGCCAAGTTCGTCCTCAGGAATGATCTCCACATCGATAACATTGCCTGAAGAATCCCATACAGGTCGAACTCCCATCATGTAAAGGATCTCGGATTCCATGACACCCTTATGCCTCATTGACTCACCGGACCACAGTACAAAACCGACCTTTTTCGGATACGGTTCTTCGTGATTTGCAGCCCATTCCTCCAGGAATGCATCCACAAGGACCTGTCCGGCATCCCATGCTTCCTCTGTTGGAACCAGACTCGGATTGAATGCGAAGAAGTTCTTTCCGGTAGGTAGGACATCCGGACTTCTCACAGGGTCATCTCCAAGGGCAGGTGGGATGTATTTTCCATCAAGGGCATCAAGCATGCTCTGGATCTCCAGATCCTTGCATGCCTTTATGTTCTCAGCGTACAGGAGGGCAAGGTTCAGATCATCTACAACCTGCATCTGCTCATCAGAAAGACGCTGTATTAAGACAACATTACATTCTGGTTCTTCAACACTAGTCTCAATTGAATATGTTTTACCAGAAACCTGTCCAAGTAAAGACATTAGATCCTGTGCATCACCACTTACGTCCGTATTCATATTGATATCCTGGTTGAGATCGCCTCCTTCCTGTATTGTGACTTCCTCTGTTGCAATATACCAGTAATCTCCATATTTGCTTACACTATGGTATAATGCAGTTACATCATATGTTCCATCGGTTAGGTTTTGGAATGCGTACTTGTTTGTTGAACTATTGGTGTAAACTTCCAGAATATTATTGTTCTTCTGAAGCATCACTATAGCATCATTTGCTGCACGTGGCGATCCCATTGGGCTATATGTGATATTTCCTGATATTATACCTAATCCCGTTTCTTTGGAAACCGGGGGGTTGTTTTCTAACAGTTCAATAACATATTCAAGTTCTGCATTTGTTGTACCTGTCGCATTCTTTGTAAGGTTTAATCTTACATCGGAGAGCGCCTCGCCGTTTTCGATTGTAATGTATTCTTTTCCGCTCAGCCAGCCATCTCCAGTTTGTGTAAATGCGTAGAGCGTGTATTTTCCATCTTTTATTATAGAGAAATCATACTCTCCGGCTTCATCGGATGTTGTATTCGCTACGAATTTCCCTGACGAATAGGTGATATTGAACCGATCAGTTAAGAGACAAAGTGGATCAGTACCATTTACCAGAACATCGTTTAAGAGCTCATCAAGCCCGTCCGGGGAATGTGTTGGTTCCAGTTCATCCGGATCCTCGAAGAGATTTGAAGCCGCAACATGCTCCTTAAACTCCGGGCCAAGCATTGATTTTACCATGGCCATTTGCCCTTCCGAATCCATCTGCTCTCCAAGGACATGCATTCCATAGGGTATGTACTCACTTGCAAGTTCATGCAAATAGTCATGTACCGAACCGGTCAGCACGAAATTATCAAACTCTGTGTCATTCATATTCTTCAGGTCATCTGCAGATACATTGAATTCCTGTTCGAAATTCAACTCATCGTATATCTCTATAATCGAATTCCTGTATGCCTTTACCATGGCATCTTCTTCTTCTGTCTCGTAATAGTGCATCTTGTCATGCAGAAGTGTGAGATTGCCGTACAGACCTGCGCTGACAATAGCAGGTGTTGAGTGATCCACCATTACAGCATTACCTCTTCTCTTAGCCATAATTCCTTCCCCAATACCTCCTACGTCATAGAGATACACCACAGGCATATCCTGTATCAGGATTGCAGGCCAGCAGGTCTTAACAGAAAGGCTTGTACCCTTGCCCTGCAGCCATTCCTGAGTTCCATGGCGTCCGAAGTGGACAATGGAATCAGCATCGAAGTCATTATCCAGCCAGAGATAGAATGCAATATAGTGGTGGGAGGGAGGTATTGTCTGGTCATGGTAAAGGGTAGTATCGTTCTGTGAGAAACCTCTTGCAGGCTGAGGAAGAACAAGGACATTTCCGGCTTCGATCTTCGGGAAGACAAAGTATTTTCCACTCTCGTTCTCATAGACCATTGCATTTCCTGGAGCTTCACCCCATGTATCAAGTACACTTTGTCTTGCCTCAGGTTCAATCTCGTTGTTGAACCATTCCATGTAGGTTTCCACAGGCAATAGCTCGACATCATAGTTCTCGACCATGTATTCAAGTTCACCGGGAGCCCATACTCCAATGTTCCTTCCCTGCTGAAGTACAGTTTCCAGGAATTCGGAGTCGTTAAGCTGTGATCCGCCAAGGTCGTATCCGTATTCGTTCATGGCATTCAGGAAGTTCGGAATACTTGGGACCACATCAAGGTTGCTTGCTACAAGTGCCGACTGCTTTCCATGGGCATAGTAGATGACAGCAACTTTCTTGTCCTCATTGTCGGTATGCTGCAAGTCCATCCAGCTTACTGTTCTGTCGACCATCCACTCCACCTGATAGTCAATGGGTTTGAGTACCCTGGCACCCAGAGCTTCATCGTATTCCTGGCCTCCAACGACTATGGACTCGATCTCACCACCGATCTCCATGATCGGGATCTGGTACTGGAACCAGCAGTCCTGGCCTGTACTGGAGTTCTCCCACTCTTCAATAGTGCCTTGATAGATGATTCCGTTGATGACCGGAACATTTGCTTCCTCCAGATATTCTGTGTTCTTCACAGCAGAGGACATGATCCATACACCTTTTCCAAGGTCGATGAAAGCATCTGTCTTCCATTCGTCGTCAATAGTGAAGAAGCGGTAGGCTTTATCCGAATAAATGACATCTGGCCTGTAGGCCGGGATGGCGTTGATTCCCCTGGACTCAAGTTCAATTATAACGCTCTCTATAACCGCGTTACAGATACTTTCATCCCCAGCGGTGAAGAAAGTGATGCCCACTGTGTAATTATCCGGGTTATACACATGGTGGGTTCCAGTGTCTTCTCTATACCATTCTAAATAAGATTCCAGATCATCGAAGACCATTCTTGCATCAGGGTGATAGATCCCGACCTCCGGCATTATAGCTGGTTCTTCGATCTCTATTGTACCATCATATTCACTGAATGGTCTTGAAAGGTCAACTACTGAAAGATATGTGATCAGGCGAATGACATTTCCATCATATTCCTCATCCCAGTAATCAGCAATATATGGGTGTTCTGTATGATTTACTGTCCCTACTCCATAGTTCCAGTCAACGACCTGTGCTTCAGGTTTCTTGTTTTCCATCATTTCAACTATCTGTGGTTTCAGATTTGATCCAAGGAAAGTCATTCCACCTTTTCGTGATATGAATATGATGTCATACAGACCTGTATCAATACTATCATTGAATGGGCTGTAAAGGTTGTCAACCTCATTCATGCGGTAGCTACCATAGACATCGACATTGTGCATACCCATTTCTATAGCTGATTCTTTTACCCAGCATGTTTCTTCTGCACCAATGATCAGGAACAGAATCTTCTTGTCTTTATACATCTCCGGAAGTTTTGAGGTGATGTAATCCCTCTTTACCTCAGTACCTGTGCCATCAGGAGTTGTTATTGTAAGTGATACATCATAACTTCCCACACTACCATAAGTGTGGATAGGGTTCTGTACAGTTGAGTTAGTACCATCTCCAAAGTCCCAGAACCATGATGTAGCATCTACTGATTCATCTGTGAACTGAACTGTAAGGGGGGAATCACCGGAAGTTGTATTTGCAGAATAGTTAGTAATTGGATGTGATGTTGATGGGTCTGATATTTCAGATGAATGTTTCAAGAGAGTAACAGTTACATCAGAAATACTCTGTATAGGGCCTCCCATAGGTGTTGAAAGTGTCTTTCCTGATATGGAAGCTCTTTCCAATAATGAGAGTATTGGCTCCTGTGCTCCAGGTTCAGCAAATCCAAGGGTCAAATTAGCATTGACAATGTTCTGCCCATTCTCGATGATAACCTCTGATTCGTCCATAAACCATTGGCCCATTCCAGGAACATATGTCAAGGCAACAAGCTGGTAATTTCCATTTGGAACATCGCTAAATAAATAATCTCCATTGACGTCACTGGTTGTGTTTGCTACCAATTCAGATTCGGTTTTAAGCACAACAGTTACATCAGAAATACTCTGTATAGGGCCTCCCATAGGTGTTGAAAGTGTCTTTCCTGATATGGAAGCTCTTTCCAATAATGAAAGTATTGGTTCCTGTGCTCCAGGTTCAGCAAATCCAAGGGTCAAATTAGCATTGACAATGTTCTGCCCATTTTCGATGATAACATCTAATTCGTCCATAAACCATTGGCCCATTCCAGGAACATATGTCAAGGCAACAAGCTGGTAATTTCCATTTGGAACATCGCTAAATAAATAATCTCCATTGACGTCACTGGTTGTGTTTGCTACCAATTCAGATTCGGTTTTAAGCACAACAGTTACATCAGAAATACTCTGTATGGGGCCTCCCATAGGTGTTGAAAGTGTCTTTCCTGATATGGAAGCTCTTTCCAATAATGAGAGTATTGGCTCCTGTGCTCCAGGTTCAGCAAATCCAAGGGTCAAATTAGCATTGACAATGTTCTGCCCATTCTCGATGATAACCTCTGATTCGTCCATAAACCATTGGCCCATACCAGGAACATATGTCAAGGCAACAAGCTGGTAATTTCCATTTGGAACATCGCTAAATGAGTAATCTCCATTAACATCACTGGTTGTGTTTGCTACCAGTTCCATGTTAAATTCTTCTGCCGATACCACTGGTACGAGTACCAGCATAAGCAATACACTTAATATCAATAATCCATGTTTTACATTTCGCATGTTATCCACCCGATAATGTGCAAGGCATCCCGGAACATTGCTTGGAGGCTGGCTCCGGGATGTCTCAATCTTTCATTATCCACACATTTTAATTTAATTCAAAAATTCTATTTATTGTTACCACACACTCTTGAAAGGATCAGGTGCTCGTTTCGTTCCCTGAATCAGGAACGTAAACAACTCGACCATCAGCCAGCTGGTAGGCCGTACCCAGTGCTTCACCGGTACCACCACCGATCTGCTCGGTCATGTTCAGGACTTCAATGTCCTGCCCTTCCTTGACGATAATTTTCATGTTCTCCTGACCAGGATTCTTTACGATAGTTATGTCTTCAGTAGGACTGAGCAACTCAGGTAACTGGTAAGACATCACAAGAGCTATCAATAGAGCTACTGAGAACACCATGGCAACATCAAAGAGATTGGCCACTCCGGTCAGAGGGTTCTGGTCCTCTTCCTCGTAGAGAATTCCTGTTCGATGATACCGTTTCCGTCTCATTCTCCGATCTCCATGGAATCAACGAGATAGTCGATGTCAGCCATATCCTGCCAGTACCAGCGTTTTCTGATCAAAGTGAGTACGTACCCCACAATACCTGCAAAAAGACCAAGTACGGTTGTAGCAAAGGCAATCATCAGGTTGTTGGCAAGCTGGAGGATGTCACCCTGTGCAAGACCGATGAGTGCTGGACCCAGTGGAATTAAAGTACCCATTAGCCCAAGCATAGGGGCCACTGTGGACATTATCTTTGTTTGCTCCAGACGCTTTGTCATCCTGACCTCATATTCTTCTGAAAGCCAGTCGATGGAAGAGATCGCATTATTTTTCAGGTGCTCTGCAGCATCGTGTGCAAATGATGTGACAAGCTGGTTCTGGTCAATTTTCAGAAGATGTGATGCAGCATCGTCGTAGGAAGAATTCTTTACATTCTCCTGAACGCTTCTGCCTATATGTTCCAGCTCTTTGACGTTTCGGTGACGTTTTGCATATTCGGAGATGAACTCACCGATCAAACCAAGCGATAACGCAATTGTCAGGATCAAAAGTATTACCACAGGATACAGCATAGCAGACGCAGCGGTATACATGATCTGGAACAAAGAAGAATCAATACCCATATTTAGTTACTCCTTATTTTTTCAAGAACAAATCCACCTGCAATGAATAGTGCAAAGACCACGAATGGAAGGATCTCCACAGGCGGTGCATGATAAGCAGGGATGTTCATCTGTTTTGTTTTAATGTAAGCAGGCACCAGGATAGCACCCATGAGGTAGTAGATACCAAGGATCATCATGATGTTACCAAGGGTCTCCGGAGTCTTGTTCAGTTTCTTGCATAAAAATGAGGTTGCAACCACAGAAACAAAGAACACAACACCCACGAGGAATCCGATCCAGAGCCCACTCATCTCAAGGGATGTTGCCAGGAGCATGCAGGATATGAAAAGTGCTGTCAGACAGACCGGACACGGAAGGGAGATCACGAGGAATGTGCGATGTGAAACATCACAGCCACAGTTCCACTGCTTCTGTGTGTAGATACCTGCTCCGATGAGAAGCAAAGCAACCAGAACGTGCAGGGACATTCCCATGCTTGCGATAAGGTCAAGGTTTGACTGGTCCACATATCCTATGAGACTACCGATTATTATTGACAGGACGAAATAGCTTCCTGCAAGCGCAAGGATCTGTTTTGTGCTGCGATTGGAAAAACCACATCCAATTCCGGTCTTAACACCAAATAAAAGAATGGCTATCAGTATTCCCACCACAGTGAGAAGTACCATATTCATTCTCAAGCACCTCTTGCAGATCTTAAACTTTTGTTTAAAATGTATGTTATTAGCAACACTTCTACCACCCAAATTAATAGTTTTTTAAATTAAATCAAACATTTTTCCAATTTCGTAGATTTAGACAAGTTTACTTTAGAAAAGCAAATAAAATCGATATTATATATACATACCTATTCTCTTTGAATCATATACGTAATTATTTATAACTCATAAATATGTATTATAGCTAATTTATAAGCTCTTTATAGGTCATCTTTGAGTATTTGCCATCTACTTAATGAGTAATAAGAAGATAATCGATCTAGGAAGTGGATGGTGTATAGAATACGGTTAGAATGTTTACAGAAAAAATTATTGACTTAAAACTGATTGAACAGATTACATGAAATTATGTTCAACACAAAAGATATTTCACTTCTGATACCATAATGAAAACATCATTTACATAATACTACTTCCAGTTGGTGCATTATATGATAATTCCTGAACCTATCGAAAACGAAGTGAAGTTGCTTGGGGGAGCAGAAGGCATTGCACTGAGAATTGCAGATGATGAGAAGATTGGCAAACAGAGTAGCATACATCATGCATTATCTTCCTCTATCCGATTGAAGATACTCAACCTTTTATTGGTGCAGCCACTGTGCGTATGTCTGATAAAGGCGATAACAAAGATGCCTGATTCTAAGCTTTCCTACCATCTTTCGATTCTTGTGGAGAGCGGACTTATTCGTCGTGAGAAAAGTGGCAACTGGATAATCTATCATCCAACAGAAGAGGGGAATAAGTATAAAGTGGAGTAATGAATACCGCCACATCTTGTAAAGTTTTCTTGATTTAGATTAAAATATTATATAATGACCTTTCAGAAACCAACAATTTATAATTGTAACATCATTCTCGATAGAACTTAAGTCGATTGTTTTACCCCTTGATTGTCATTCTATTATTGTTACAATCAAATTATTAATCATATAATAACGTCCAAATAAATTGCTAATTTCACTCCTTATATTTTGATTCCAGCATCCCCGTGATGGCAGACGGTCCGCTAAGTTCGTTGGAGAGCTCTTGCAGTTCCCTGCTCTTCTCCACAAGCTTACCTTCATTTGTGATCTCATGGATGTGTTCAAGGAGCTTTTCAGGGGATATTGAATAGTCCATTCTCTTCCCGCATCCGTCCTCTTCCAGTGCAGTTGCATTGTTCTGTTGTTCGTTGTGATCGATGTCCGGGAATGAGAGCATAGGGATGCCAAAAGAGAGCGCTTCCATCATCGTACTATGGCCCCCGGGTGCGATGACAAGGTCGGAACTTTTGATGTATGGGAACTGGTCCTCAATGAATTTTAGTATTGTTACGTTTTCCGGGAGGTCGGTAAAGTCCTCGGGATCGACACTGGGGCCTGACAGGAGAGTGTAACTGATCGTTGTGTCCAGCTTTGCTGTTTCGATCACCTTCCTGAATATTGGTTCGCGATATCCGAAACCACCGACTGTGGATAGCACATGGGGTCTGTTAAGTTCTGCCCCGGTGACCTCTTCATACTTTTTCCCTACAAGAGGGCCACTGTAGAATATGGCATCTTCCAGGTCTTCCTCAAGTTCAAGGTTCATGCGGCAGATCGTATACGGCATTGGATAGTCCGGTATTATGATCCCATCTACTCTCCGGAATATTGCATTGTAGAATGATTTTGTAAATCTGCCAATGGCTTTCATGAAAGGTCCTTTGTTGTAGAAGAATTCCTCCATATTGGACTGGTTCATCATCAGGTGTACAGGCTTCTTCCTGAACATTGCAGCAATGGTGGCAGTGTAATGGCTGTCTGATACTACCACCTGAGGATCGAACTCTTTCAGTTGCCGGTTGATCTTCAGGATACCTAGCAGCTCTCCGCTTTTCATGGTGGCCAGAATAGATGCTTTAAGGTCAAGACTGCCTGCATTACCCACAAGCTGTATCTCGGGAGGTATCTCTATGGTTGTCAGCCCTTTTCTGTCGATAAGTTCCCTGGAATATCCATAGGCACCAATTAGCACATCATGGCCTGCTTCCTTCATCTGTTGGGCAAGCGGAATGCAGCGGCTGGTGTGACCCAGTCCTTCTCCGCATACGAAGAGCATTATTTTCATAGCAATTTCCTTTTCCTGAACTCATCTTTTATTTAGATAAATCTCTATTTTATTCAGTCTAATTAACTTTATTCTTTTTCATTTGAGGCTGTCATCTATCTAATCAAAACGAAGAATATGCGATCAGAATGAGATATCCGGCAAGACCTGAAAATAGAGGTATCATTAGGTTATCGTCCAGTTTGTATGTCAGGGTTTCAACTATTGTGGCTGCTAAAGCCATTGTTAAAGCTACTATCCAGTTTGAGAGGAACAGGTAGCCAATGCCCAGATTCACCAGGAACTCGGAAAGTACTCCTTCCCATGCCCTGTCAGGCAGGCCTTTTATCCAGTTTTTGCCATAGCTTATTCCTATAAGGGCAGCTGCACTATCTCCGAAAGTTGTCATTAATATTGCTGCAGATGCAACCTCCTTTGGAAACACGCTTATGACGATGATACTTCCGATCAGGAATTGTATATTTCCACTCAGTTTGTTCTTTTCCTTTGAACGGTAAAGTTTCCAGAAGATCGGAATTTTAATTTCTTTTTCCACCCGGAAATATTCTATTACAAGGAAACAGCAAAGCACCAGTGTCAAAAGATCAAGTGTGAGCTCTTTTCCAGAATAGTAGTATATTATGACAATAAGCAAAGATACAAAATGTATGCTTTTTCTGAAAAATTCTTTAAAGAAGACAGATCTTTGTATATTCGATAGCATTCTGTTGTTCCTTTAGTTCAGGTTTTATCCAATACGGTTTTGTTTCTCATCACGAGCAAATATTATTGATCAAGCTCACACCAAATATTTATCGTAAGTATATGTTCTTTGTCTATATATTTGTTCAATCCTGTCTAACCAAAACAAATCAATTATATGTGACTACGAATATATCATGTAGCATTATTTCGACTCAAATGTCGTGCTATTATAGGAATGATATATGTGAACAATTTAAGAAAATGGCTCTCAATTTCACTTCTCATAAGTGCTATTTCCATTGTTCTTGTCATGCTCTATACGATAGATCCCCAGACACTGGACCTTATCCATAATATCAGGCCGGAGTTCCTGCTGGCTGCAGTTTTCCTGCACCTGAGCTCCTTCATATTCTGGGGCCTGCGCACAAGGTCTATGTGTGGTTCACTTGGTTTTAAGGTAGGTATCTTAAGGTCGATCGAGATAGTAACATCAAGTACTTTCCTTGCATCCGTTACTCCTTCATCAATAGGGGGGGAACCACTGAGGATACATCTTCTCAACCAGGACGATGTCCCTGTTGGGAACGCTACAGCTGTCGTACTTGGGGAAAGGTTGCTTGACGGTATCCTGATAATGATAGCAGCTCCCATAGCATTGCACCTGTTCCGAAGGGCGATATCGATTTCCGGTCTGGACATAGTGATAATGGCCGGTGAACTGGGCCTGGTATTTGTGTTTATGATGGTCCTATATGCGGTATGGCATCCCCATCAGACCAGGAAAACGCTTAAGTCCCTGCTTCATCGGATCGCAGGCCTCCTGGGTAAAGGGGAGGATCCCCGTCTGGACAGGGTCATGGGGAAACTGGATATGATCATCGAGGACTTCCACTATAGCATGGCATTCTTTGTAACCAAAGGGCATAAAGGACTGCTATTTGGAAGTATCTACACCATCCTCTTCTGGCTTGTCGAGTTTGCCATGGTTCCTGTGATCCTCATGGGGTTGAATCAGCCGCCATCGATCCTGATCTCCTTTGCTGCCCAGGTGCTGCTCATGATCCTTCTGGTAATTCCGTTAACTCCGGGTTCAAGCGGTGTTGCAGAGCTTGGTGCAACTTCCCTGTTCTCGGTATTCGTTCCGGCTTATATGGTTGGGATCGTTGTCGTGGCATGGCGTGTCTTCACGCTTTACATGAACCTTATTGTAGGCGGATTTGTGAGCTTTAAAATACTAAAGGACACAGATTATATCCGAAACATGATGAAATGAGCCTACCGGTTACTGATAATAACGGGAAGCGATATTTGAATTAACGATAATACTTATGCGAGTAATAGAATGTTTCCAATAATAGCCGTTGATATCTCAGGTCGTCACAGGATAGGACAGGGTTACTACATGGTCTGTGCTGCTGTTGCGGTCGATGTGTCTGCAAGTCATATCGAATCAGTATCCCAGATCGCCATCAAACCGTTCCTGACCGCTTCACCACCCGGTGTTGCTGATGTTGTCAGTATCATCGAAACAACTGTCGCTGAGATCAAGTATCCAGGCACCATCATAGTGGAGCACGGAGATCTTTACAACCAGCCGGAGTGGCTTTCACAGAAAATGTTCTCTCGTGAGTTCAAGTATCAGGAATCCCTGAGTGAAAGGCTGGCTATAGAATTTGCCCACCATGTATCCCTGAGTTCGAGAAATCTTCTTATGAAGGAATTGGGTATTGATTGATTGATTGATTGTCCAATTGTTCGTTCGGCTCCTTTATTGAATGGATGCCGGATCACCTGTCTTTATTGTCCGTTACAAGGTTGTAATATGAGAAAAGCCATTGTTGTCCAGCGTAATGACCCGAATGCCGATGAGGCTGAGAATGAGCGAAAGCTGGCAGAACTTAAAGAGCTGGCACATGCTTCCGATTATACTGTAGTTGGATCAATGATACAATCACGTTATCCTGACAGGAAGTACCAGATAGGCCGTGGAAAGGTGGACGAGCTTGCAGAGCTTGTGGAAGCCCTGGAGGCTGAGAAGGTTATCTTTAACAACCAGCTTTCAACTACCCAGATCTATAATATTTCCGAAACCTGCAAGTGTGAAGTGATGGACAGGTTCCAGCTCATCCTTGAGATATTTGCTGCACGGGCTACCACCAGACGTGCAAAACTGCAGGTGGAGCTTGCAAAATTACAATATGAGCTTCCTAAGGCGAAATCCATTGTTTCCCTGCTCAAGAAGGAAGAGCGACCGGGGTTTATGGGTCTTGGGGGTTATGAGGATTCCTATGAGCAGGACATAAAGAAAAGGATAGTCAGGATCAGGACCGAGCTCATGCACTCCTGCAAGGGAAGCGAATCCCTTCGGACCTTCAGGCATGAGAGGGGTTTTTCTCTTGTGGCACTGGCAGGATATACGAATGCAGGTAAAAGTACCCTTTTCCAGTTGCTTGTGAAAGAGGGGACAATAGTGGAGGACATGCTCTTTACCACACTGTCCCCTACAACACGTTCTCTTACGATCAACCAGCGCAAGGTCCTCCTGACAGACACTGTTGGGTTTATTGAGGATCTCCCGCACTGGATGGTGGACGCTTTCAGGTCAACCCTTGATGAGATCTTCCTGGCCGATGTTATCCTTCTTGTGGTTGACATGAGCGATCCTGTTGATGTCATCAGACAAAAGCTGGCGGTAAGTCATGATATATTCTGGAAGAGGACCGGAGGTGCTGCGATAGTCACAGCTCTCAATAAGACCGATCTGCTACCAGATGAGGAACTGCAGGAGAAACTGGATGCTATTAGTTACCTTGCTCCGAATCCGGTGATGATCTCCGCAGTGTCGGGTCAGGGCATTGATGAACTTAAGCAGCTTCTGTACAAAAAATTGCCTAAATGGGGACATTCGCATATTTCCATTCCCATGTCCGAAGAAGGCATGTCTGTGGTCTCATGGCTTTATGATGAAGGAATAGTTCATTCTATCGAATACGGTGACTCTATCATTATGGAAATAGAGGCACGAAATGAGATCATTCAAAAAGTAAAACAATTCGAAATCTCCTGAATAATATTAAATAAAATCTTATATTCGTTCGTAATAATGCGAAATGTTTATAAACGTTGTAACCGTTTGTATATTTGCGAACGGGTTTTCTTAATAAATCCTCTTAAGCACTACACCATAAATCCCCAATGTATTCGACTTGATTCACCCCGTTCGCATTTTTGCTATTTATCCTTTATTTTTTTGTTCATTATGGAAAACTATGCAAAACATTCGTCATGTCTTTTGAATAATATTTACGAACGTTTAATATTCGTTCGTATTTATGCGAAAAGTTTATATGTGTTCGAAACGTTTGTATAATTGCGAACGGGTTTCTTCATACATCCCCTAAGTACTACACCACAAATCCCCTATGTAATCGACTTGATTCATCCCGTTCGCTTTTTTACATTTATCCTCCTATTTTTTCTTTTTTGATTAATTATGCAAAGCATTCCTCAAAAACTTTATAACAGGAGAGCACTGCATTCTCTATATGCGTATTGATCTTCACGTTCATTCCTGCTTTTCAAAAGATAGCAATGCCAGCTTAGACTCCATTCTTGAACATGCAAAGAAGAATGGTCTGGATGGGATTGCTATATGTGATCACGATACACGTGAGGGGGGCCTTGCATGTGTTAAAAGGGCAAAGGAACTGGGTTCTGATATTATTGTGATCCCGGGTATAGAAGTTACTTCTTCTAAAGGTCATATCCTTGTACTTGATCCCGATGGGGACATTGAATCGGGTATGACTCCTGAGAAGACCATAGAGCGTGCAAGGGAACTTGGTGCAGTTGTGATAATTCCCCATCCTTTCAAGATCACCTCGCATGGTATTGGCTATGTTGAAGGGCTCGATGCTGATGCTGTGGAGGTGCTTAACTCCAGGTGTGTTACAGGAGGTGCCAACAACAAGGCAAAAAGAGTAACCGGGGAACTTGGTATGCCACAGGTGGGTGGCAGTGATGCACACGAAGTGAAGATGGTAGGCTGCTCCTATACTGAGGTTGATGCTTCAGAAAGGACCCCTGAAGCCGTGCTTCAGGCCATACGTGATGGGAAGGTAACTTTCGGAGGCCACAGAACTCCTGTTTCCTATGTTTTAAAACAGGTGATAGTTGGTAGGATCAAAAAGGCTAAGCTTGCTTTAGGGATCCGGACCGGATAATTTCAGATCTAAATACTTTAACATCATGGCTTTTACTGATCCCTGATCTCAAAATAAGTTCATATCTGGGCAGGTCATTCCTGAAGATATTCCTCATTGAACATTTTCAATATCAGAAGGAATGTTGATATCAGGAGTGGCCCAACAATAATACCGATGATGCCGAAAAGGTAGATTCCTGTAAATATTCCAAGAAGGGACACGAATGGGTGCATGGCCCCTACTTTTTTCTGGATGAAAGGTCTGAGGAGATTATCGATGTTGCTGATGATAAGTCCCATTATGAAGATCGCAACGGCTGCAACGTAATTCTTCAATGCTATCTGTATAATGGTGGCAGGTATCCATATGATGGGTGAGCCTATCAACGGGACAAATGACAGTACTGCAGTGGCAACTCCCCAGAGTGTTGCACCTTCTATGCCTACTGCATAGAACGTCAGGCCTAATAGTGATCCCTGAAGGACTGCTATAAGCAATGTGGCAATAAGGGTGGATTGTATTACGTTCTTGAGCTCGCTCAGAATCTTGTCTGTGTTCCTGTTGTTAAATGGGACGTATTCCTTAATCTTTGTATCAAAACCAGTGTTCGTGGATGTGAATAGGTAGTATAGCAAAAAGAACATTATGATGAGGGATATGACGTATCCACCGATGTTCTGTAGTGCTGATAGGAGATATCCGCTCAGATATGAACCTGCAGTTGAAACCACGTTGATGAGTTTATCCTGAATTTCCAGGTCTGGCAGAACTTCATCCAGATATTCTATGTTCTCTATGATCTCAACATAGCTGATATTGGCTATTATGCTGTTTATCACACCTCCAAGTTCTCCGACAATGGATACGAACAGGAAGTAAAGTGGTATAAATACAACTATCAATGAAAGCAGCATCACAGTAATTGCAGATACATCCTTTCGAAGTTTAAATCGTTCTGTAAGCAGGCAATAAACCGGTTTGAAGATCACGTAAAGAATGAATGCCCCAAGAAAAGCATTGATGTAGGGTATCAGTGCGTAGCTTAACACAACTGCAAGTATGATTATGGCCAGGAGTGCTAAGATCATCTTTACAGATCGCTCTTTTCTCATCACAAGTCATCCTGTCTTATTATATTTATAGTGTTCGAAGCGAATGCATAAGAAGGCATGGGTTCAAAAGTTGTAATGATAGTATGGAAATGGTTAAAGCAATAGTATGACATGAAAATGTGGTCTGAAAATGTGCTGTAGCATGTTTATGGGGGTAAAAACGAGTATCATACAGGAAGCAGGACGGTAAACGTAGTGCCTGTTCCTTCTTCACTCTCGACAAAGATCTCTCCCATATGTGCTTCAATGATCTTTTTACAGATATGAAGTCCAACACCTGTGCCTCCATACTTTCTTCTGGTAGACCCGTCGGCCTGATAGAAGTTGCTGAATATGTTAGGCAGGATATCCTCCGGGATTCCTATCCCTGTATCCGTTATTTTGATTTCGACGGTGTCGTCATAGTGGGATGCTGAAACTGTGATCTTTCCTCCGGTTTGTGTGAACTTTATTGCGTTGTCGAGAAGGTGTGTGAACATCCTTTCCAGATGTTCCATATCTCCCAATATTGCAGGAAGGTTCTTTGGCACATTATTTTCGATCGTAAGTTCCTTCTTTTGCATATAAAGGGCACGATCTTCAATGATATCCTCGATGAGCCTTGCGGGGTAGAGTGGAATGATGTTATATTTTATCTCCTGGGAGCGCTCCCCGCTCACGTAGAGGAGTGAATCTATAAGGTGTCTTAGTCTCTCTGTATTCCTCAGGACTGTATCAAGAGCATTTTTCTGAGAATCGTTTATTGTTCCAAGTTGCTCTTCCATCAATAGTTCGCAGAAGCCTTTTATGGAGATCAGTGGCGTCCTTAGCTCATAATTAAGGTTTGTCAGGAACTGGTCCTTTATGTTGTCGAGCAATTTGAGTTCAGTGTTTGCCTCTTCCATTGCATTCTCTGCAAGCTTCCTTTCTGTGATATCATCACCGGAACTAATAGTTCCTACGATGTTCATATCATCATCACGGAGGATGACGTCATGCCAGAGTACCCATCTTTCTCCTCTGTTTCTGGTAACGATAGGTTTCTCTGAGAACTCCGGAGGTTCAATGACACCATTAATGACTCCTCTGTAGCCTTTTTTAATATCTTCCCTTATGTATTCAGGTACGAATATATCGAACCAGTTCTGTCCCATGACCTCTTCTTTTGAATAACCGAGGACATCACAGGCCTTCTGGTTTACGAGGGTTACCTTGAAGTTCCTGTCAACGACTCCTATGATCGAACCCGCGACATCAATATAGGTTTGAACCTCGTCTCTCTCTTTGACAAGTTCATCATGCAGATGGCGCATGCGTAGTAGTGAACGTACGCGTGTTGTAAGTTCAAGCTCATCAACAGGCTTTATGAGTATCTCATCTGCATTTTCCTTAATGGCCTTTGTCTTTTCTTCATTTTCAAAAAGGGATGTGACAACTATAACAGGGATCAGCTCATTGCTGAGCTTTCCTTTTATCGCTTTAAAGATTTTATCCCCTTCCATGTCGGGAAGGTCATTTCCAAGAAGGACAAGTTCAGGATCTTCGTTTTCCACTATGCTAAGGGCTTCATGACCTCTGGTGGCCCTGATAACATCGTAGTCCTCTGAAAGAACAAGACTCAGGCTTTCAACATCCTGGTCACTTGCTTCTACAACAAGGACCTTTGGTTTTGATCTTCCATTGTTTTCCTGAGCTTTTGATTTCATTAATACACCTGTATCCTTCCATCGGTGGGGTAGTATTACAGCAAATAAAAGTGTATAATATGATTGTTTTTGTTCCTGTGTATTGACGGAACCATGTTTTAAAAATGTTATTATACACTTATCATACGCTATCTGTTATTTGAGAAGACCGATGTTCTCTTTCTTGATCACGTGGTCATAGTTCTTATATCCAAGTATCTCAGCTATCATATCCGTGTGTTTTCCTTTGATAGACTTGAGTTCTTCAGATGTGTAATCTGTAATGCCTTTTCCAAACACTTCTCCGTTACACTCCAGCTTAACGATATCGCCTCTGTCAAAGGCTCCTTCTACTTCAAGAACTCCTGATGGGAGAAGGCTCATACTATTGGATATGGCCTTTTTAGCTCCGGAATCGACTTTAATGATGCCGGAGGCTTTCCCGAGTATGATCCAGCGTATACGGTTCTTGTGAACGAACTGGTTTGCGAGAAAGAGTGTTCCGATGTTCTCTCCGGAGAGCACCCTGCTGATCACATTGTCAACATTGCTGTTCGCAATGACCATGTAGCAGCCTGCCATATTGCAGATCTTTGCAGCTGCTATCTTTGTGCGCATGCCTCCAACCCCTTTCATGCTGGTGGGGCTTCCGCCATAGCTTTCAATGGTAGGTGTGATCTCTTCAACGGTGTTTAACAGTACTGCGTCATCATGACGTTTTGGGTTCTTATTGTAGAGCCCGTTTATGTCGGTTAGTAACATCAGTACGTCTGCTTCTGTTTTACTTGCGACCATTGCGGAGAGCTTGTCATTGTCACCAAGGGTAGCCTCGATCTCATGAACACATATCGGGTCGTTTTCGTTGATGATCGGAATAACTCCGTAGCTCAATAGTGTGGAGATACTGTTCCTCAGGTTGAGGTATGTTAATCTGTTAGTGAATGAGTCGTATGTCAGAAGTATCTGCGCTACGTTGAGGTCATATTTGCGGAAAGCTTCCATCCAGTGCTGCATCAGGAAACCCTGCCCCACAGCAGCAGCTGCCTGCCGTACAGGAATCTCCTTTGGACGGCAGTTGAGGTTCAGTATCTCGATCCCGATCCCGATAGAACCGGAACTTACCAGTATTACCTTCTTTCCGGCATTGTGCAGCTCTGCGACCTGTGCTGCGACCTTTTCCATAAATTCCGTATTAAGGCTTCCATCTTCCCTGCTGATCGAGGTCGTACCTAGCTTGATTACTATTTTCTCAGCATCACCAAGTATCTCTTTTCTGTTGATCAAAGTGGGCACCTTTTAATTGTTATCAGTTGTCCAGAACGTCAGATAGTTCTTTGTCAAGCAACCTGTGGGTAAATGGCTTTGGTTCATCTCCGGCATAATCTGCTACCTTGTCCCCGTTACCTAACAGGACGTACTTGTAAATGACCAGTCCTTCCATTCCAACCGGGCCGCGTGCATGTATCTTGTTAGTGCTGATTCCTACCTCTGCACCTTTTCCGTAGCGGAACCCGTCTGCAAATCTTGTGGATGCATTGACCATTACACTTGAAGAGTCCACAAGGTCGATGAACTGCTTTCTTTTTGCTTCATCTTCTGTGATTATCGCATCTGTGTGGTGGGATCCATAGCTGTTAATGTGGTTGATCGCTTCTTCAATGGAATCGACCAGCTTTACTGAAAGTATAAGTTCATTATATTCGGTCTTCCAGTCTTCCTCGGTTGCTTTTTTGAGGTTCTTAAAGCCAAGATTTTCTGCAAGTGTATATGAGCCCTCGTCAAAACGGAGTTCAACTCCTGCATCCTCGTACCTTTTGATCATTTCAGGCATGAAATCCCCTGCTATCTCCCTGTTTATCAGCAATGTTTCCATGGCATTGCACACTGCAGGGTACTGCACCTTTGAGTCGAAGCACACATCGTATGCTTTGTGCAGGTTCGCTTTATTGTCCACATAGGCATGGCATATGCCATCTGCATGTCCGAGGACCGAGATCCTGGTATTGTTCTGTATGAACTTCACGAAATCATTGGAGCCACGTGGGATCAGGAGATCGATGTATTCATCCTGTGCAAGGAGGTCCATTACCTCTTCCCTTGTTTCCATGAGCTGGAATGCTCCGCCTGGTATTCCTTCTGTGTTTTCCATGGCTGTGACAAGTATGTCAAATATTGTACGGTTGGAGTTGAGTGCTTCACTGCCGCCTTTGAATATGGTAGCGTTCCCGCTCTTTAAGCAAAGTGACATGATCTGCGGGACAACGTCAGGACGGGATTCGAAGATCACTCCTATAAGGCCGATGGGGCAGCTTACCTGATAGAGGTCCAGACCGGTGTCAAGTTCGAGTGTCCGGAGTGTTTTTCCGGAAGGGTCTTCCAGTTTAATAACATCGCGAATACCGCTGATCATTCCGTCGATCTTTGAATTGCTGACCTTAAGGCGGTCTACGAGCGCCTGTGAGAGCTTGCCTTCAGCCATCATCTTTTCGGCTTCTTCGAGGTCAGCCTTGTTTGCTTCTAATATCCTGTCGCGGTTTTCGTCAAGTGCGTTGGCCATGGCTTCAAGAGCCCTGTCCTTTGTCCGAGTGTCCACACTTGCAAGTGTAATGGAGGCTATCTTTGCTTCCATTACTTTCTTTTCTATCTCTGTAGCCATGAAGTGATCACCTTGTGAAAAGATAATATGGTAATATCCGGGGTTTTATTGTCCCTGTGTGATTTTAATGCTTTGGATGATGATTACTTTACTCATATAACTATCGATTTATTGGCTTTTATTTTTGTGAAACAGCTTCTCAAATAATAAAATAGCTTTCACCAAACAAAGCTCACGCTGATCATCAAAGGTTAGTGAATATGATAAAATGCGGACCTGTTGTCCAAATCAAAAAAAGATAGAAAAAAGCAGGCAAAGCCTGCCTTTTTAAATTTGTGTTTATTTTGCTGGGATGATGAGTGATCTCTCACCAGCTGGCTCGAACTCTCTGATTGCGCCTCTTCCAAACTCTTTCCTTGGTGCGGTAAAGTCGAATGGGAGAAGGTCATCTGCGAAGCAGACCTTGATCAGTGGGTTGACTGCCCATGCATCTCCACGTCCAGCGTGTGCTGCTGAAGCGATTGCGGTGTAACCACCCTGGTGACCTACGTTCATTGCGTAGTTAGGGTAGTTTGGACCACGGAGCTCAACAGGCAGACCTTCGTCGGACTGGAAGGAGAATACGTTTGTAGCACCACACTGGTCCTGCAGGTCGTATCCGAAGAAACCAAGACGTCCGTGTGCTTCCTTGTGCAGGTACATTGAAAGGTACCATGCGGAAAGACCAGCGTTTCCGTTTCCGGTTGCGAGTGCTGTTGCACTACCTGCTGCTGCGGAGAGCATTGTTGCTCTCTGGGATCCACCGAAGTGGTCTTCGAGTGCTGTTGGGTACTTCTCGTAGTTCTCGAGACCATAGATTGTGGACTCTGTTGCGATGTCCTTGACAACATCCATTGTTGCCTTGACCTTGTTGTCGGTACCCTTGTTTGCTGCACCGTCGTACTTGTCGTTGATGTAGTCAACGTTGTAGTACAGGTTGTCGTCAAGGATGTTGTTGGTGTATGCAGCGGTTGCATACTGTGTGAATCCGACACCACCAGACATGTAGGAACCGAGCCAGATCTGATCGTAGAGCATACATCCTCCACCGACTACCTCGAGAGCTACGTGTGCTGGGTCTTCTGCGTCAACACGGCTTGTCTGGATGATATCTGCCATGTGACCGAAGGAAATTCCACCAGGCTCGTTTGGACCACGTGCACGTCTTGCTGGAAGCATGTCACCCATTGAGATAACACCAGCGTGCTTTGCTGCGTATGAAAGGTCCGCTACTGCTGCTTCACCAGCACACATGTTGTATGCTGCGATGAAGGACATACCGACCTGCATTGCCATCCACCTTGAGGTCTGTGCACCATCTGTTGTTCTGCTTACAACGGTTGGGATGTGTGCTGCCTGCCAGGTTGTCTTTCCGATAGCTGCTTTGAGTGCTTCTGCCTGGTCCTCTGGGAACTGCTTGTTGATGTCGATGAGGAACTGACTGTCGATCTCATCTGCAAGTTCGTCGTCACCAGTGAAGATCTTCACGTAACAGTCATCTACAAGAGCTGGGTGTGTTTCGACCATGTGCTCCTGAACAACTGCTCCACCAGGGAGTGCGTGGTTGAGCACTTCAAGGTAGTGGTTGATTGTTTCTGGTGTGACTTCGATACCGAGACGCTTCTCGAGTGTCTCGTGAGCCATGTCCATACCGACAATTGTGGTTCTTCTGATGTCATCCCACATCTGCTGCATTGCAGCGTTGTTGACGTAGTGGAGGTCATCGGTCTCGACCATAATGTCAGTACCGGAAACGAAGGATGGTGTGATTGCTCTCTGACCGAGTGGGATACCACCACAGTGCATCATTGGGTTGTAACCAACGAGTCCTCTAGCTTTAGCCATTTCCTGGCCAGCTTTCTTCATCTCGACTTTTCTTGGGTTCTGGTCAACACCAAGACGGTAGTATGTCACTTTCTTGTCAGTGATCTCTCCGCCTTCCATCTTGTTGTCGCCGTGTTCTTTTGTGAATTTAACTTCTAATTCTTTCTGGAACAGTCTCTTTCTATCATCTGCCATTTTTCTCACCTCGCTTACTCTGGCTTGAATCCATATGCGGTTCTCTTCTCAAACACTGTGTGGACCCATTCGATGACCTCTGCGTCATCTCTGAATGCAACATTGTCTACACGGTAGATTGTGGTTCTCTTGGCAGCCTCTTCCTCGGACATTGGCTTTCCGAAGTCGACCTTCTTGTCGATTGCTCTTCCTACCTGGTCCTTGTGCATGATTACTACGCCATTCTCAAGGCGGCATCTGTCAAGCATGTCGAACATAATTCCATCTTCTGGGAGACGGAGTGAGTGACCGTGAACAGTTGCGCCACGAAGGCTTGCAAGTGCTGGGCAGGTCATTTCTGTCTCGAGCTGGAACTTTGCGATCTCTTCCATGTCTCTCTCACGAGCCTCAACGACCTGACGACCGGAAAGTGTACCTGGGTCGACACCTCTGTAGTTGATTGCTGCTGCGTAGGACCTGAAGTATGGTGTTGATGGTGCGTTGTACATTGAGTCTACGAACTGAACGTACCTTACCCTGTCACCAGCTTTTGCGCCTGGTGTTGGTTCGACCATTTCTCTGATTGAGCATTCTGGTTCACCCATCTCAGCGAGTGGTGGGTGTGTGCTTGGGTAGTCACTACCTGGTGCACGGTGTCCGAGTACTAATGTAAGATCGTCGTCAGAGACTTCCCTGAGCTTTTCGACGTCTCCGGACATGTGCTTTCTTCTGTTTTCTGCAACGGATGTTGCACCTGGATAATATTGTGCTTCGTATGCCATATTATACACTCCTTAGTTATCAATAGATCTCATTGTGTTCTTCACGGATTTCACGAGTTCGTTCAACTTGTCCCTTGAACATGATTCTCCTCTTGTGACTCCTGACACAATATCCATAACTTTTCCTTTTGTTAGGGTCTCGTTATTTTTAGGCTTCACAATTTTGGTCTTAATTCCTCCCTTGGCAAAATCTTCAAAGTCAATTTTAGTCTGACAGACGATTATTGCCGGGACCTCTGCATCCTTTAGAATTTCCCTTACTTTTTTGACCACATGGTCTCGTATGTTCCCTGTATGGATAACTGCCAGTTTGTGCCTTGATATCTGCGCAATTTCTTCAGGTGTTATCCCGAATGCGCCGGACCTCATTGGTGTATCAGGTATTCCTGATCCTGAGTTCAATACCAAAACACTGACCTGTATATCCTCCCTGCGCATGCCGTATGTGAGTTCACATATCGGTTTTGTGATGTGACGTCTGCCGGGACTCATTGCGACTGTTATGACATCAGGGCGTCCGGTCTCTGAAAGAGTTCCGCGTTGTGCAAGCCCTCCGCCGCGGCCGAGGCCCATTCCATGTCTGCAGTCTACAACTTGTGTTTCCCGGTCAAACATTTAACATCATTCCGCTGGATTTAAGGTACAAATACGATTACCCACTTTGCCTTTCGGATCTGTCAGTCCGAGGACTGTAGGATCTGCTCCAGGACCACGTTTTGCATAGTCGGAGACGGTCTGCCTGGTTGGTAAGAATAGTCCTTCTCTGAACTCGAGTCCCATCGGAAGTAGTCGCTCACAAACTTCCCTGATGTTGTCTCTTATCTCTGAGTTAAGGACTTCCAGCCTTATGCGGCCAACAATTACAGCCAGGCTAATGTCCGTTTCACCGATACGGATCGTGTCACTGAACTTATGGTTGACAACCTGTCCTGTCGCAGGACCGTACGGTACGGTCACTGGAAGTCTTGGGCCCTGTACGAATGCCCTTGTGATGCCTTCTATTTTGCTCAGTTCGACGAGTAGTTCCTGTGCGGTTTCCGGGCTGAGTAACCTTCGTGGAAATATCTCGATCTGTATGAGGTTTTCTGTGTTTGATGCAGAATCGACCATTATTGATTACCTTCAAGATCTGTTAGAGCTCTTGGTTTAGAGTGCCCCTGCAACTGCTTTGATTGGCTCTCTGAATTCTTCGATTGAACCGAACACATTTCCAACAAGTCCTGATGTCTTCTCGATGGTGATCATCTGAGTACCTGCATCAAGTGAACATGCAGCGGATACACAAGGAATTGCGAATCCTCTGGAGTGTCTTGTTACAACGTGGTTACCATTGAAGATACCTGGTCCACCGCCACCATAGATTGAGTGACTGAAGAAGGAGAATCCTACACCAGTACCCTGTGCTCTACCCATGTCACAGCCTGGAAGACCTGTTTCTTTCTCAAGCATATCGTTGAAGTACAGGATGGTTGATGATACATTCTGAGCTGCTCTGCCTGCTGCACAGTTTACGAGTGTAGCTGCGAGCTGACCAGCTGCTGCGCATGCGTTCCACATGGAAACGTCATTTGCCTTGTAGAAGTTGTATCCGGATGGTGCCTTGTGGTCGACCTCGATGATACCTGCTTCGAGTGCTTTCTCGACAACGGTCTCGATGACTGATCCGACTGTGCCGGTCTTGCCGTTTTCTTTGACCATTTCGTAGACGATGTTGTTAGCGTTAAGACCCTGATATGCGAATCCGAGTAACTGGTGTCTTGCGAATGAACCGACTGCGTTACCCATCTCGAACATACCTGCCTGCTCATAGATTGAGGAGAGTGCAGCAGCGTTCATTGCCTTTCTGCCTGTGATAGCAGCGACGTGGTTGGTCATGATGTTCCTAAGGGAGAATCCAAGACCTTCATTCTGCTGTGGTATGCTAAGAATTGATGCAACGTTTCCGCCGCTCATGTCCATGGTCTGTGGGTAGCTACCCCAGACAGCGCCCTTTACGAGTGGTGCATCGAACATGTCGGTGTTGTATGTGTCAATGATGGTCTGTACAACAGCTGCTGCACTTACTGTACTTCCTGAAACGAAGTCAGCACCAGCGTCTGTCCTTGCGCTTGGAACCTGCACAAGAAGCTGTTTTCCGCCACCGATCACTTTTACGTTTGTGTCATCATCGTCGCTTGTCTTTACAAGATTTGCAACAGATTCTGCGATTGCGTCTGCGTTCCCTACGATATCATACTCAAGACCACGGCCAAGGATCTGACGTCCTTTGCCACCATACTTGCCGGTTGCGAGACCTTTCTCGATACCTGCAAGGTTGACAGCTACAGTCCTCTTTGTGTCTTTGATGATCTTTCCGATTGCTGCATTTGTTGTTGGTGCGAGTGCCATTATGTCAACGTCACTTTCCAACAGTGTACCTCTGTCGTCATATATGTCTACTTTGTCAGACACGATATTTCCTCCTAATTTTATTCCAGAAATCCCTATGGGAACCACAAATTTGAGCGATGGCACAGGAGTTTCCTACTGTTGCCGGGTTGTGTTTAATAATATCCCCAATGGTCATTCTTCTAATTGATTCAAATTTGGAACGTCGTTTTTAGGTTTAAAGCTTTTGCATTTCATGCAAGCTCAACAATTTCCATCATCATTATTCATTACATTAATGTGCTCTTATTGCTTTTATTCTGAAATACGGGTGCAAATAATCATACTATCTGCATACGCATATACAAATTAGTATGAATCATTTTGTCAATTATATCTTTATTAATTAATTTTGGAAAGAATAATACTCAATGTTTGCCTCCCCCGTTCTTTACACCACAAAGGTTTAGTAGTACGTACATAGTCGTAACCACGATCTATATGGAAATAGTCGCTGATGTCGGAGGTAACCCTGGTGTGGATTGCCGTGGGTTCTGCAAGTATTGCTATTTTAAGAAAGTAAAGGATGTACCCGCTTTTGGTTGCAAGCATTGTTTCCCTTTTTCAAAGGGATGTGACTATTGTACCAGAGGCGTCAAAGAGCTATACTCCGGCTTCAAACCTGCCCAGTATGTAATGGGTGAAGTATCACAGTCCCTCCATTTTGGTTCAGGGGATGTTGACAAGTTCACCATAAGTGGCGGCGGCGACATAAGTTGCTATCCTGAACTTAAGGAGCTGGTCTCTTTCCTGTCCCAGTTCGGAAAACCAATACATCTTGGATATACCAGTGGGAAAGGTTTTACTTCCGAAGATGATGCTCTCTTCTTCATCGAGAACGGTGTTACTGAAGTTTCATTCACAGTATTTGCAACAGATCCGCAGGTCCGTGGGGAATATATGAACGATCCGGAACCGGAAGCATCTCTTGCTGTTCTCCGGGATTTCTGTGCTCATTGTGAGGTCTACGGTGCGATCGTTGTGATCCCGGGTGTCAATGACGGTGATGTTCTTGAGAAGACCCTTTCAGACCTTGAGGATATGGGAGCTGCAGGTGCGATACTGATGCGCTTTGCAAATTCAAGGGAAGAAGGCCTTATCCTCGAGAATGCTCCGATCATGGAAGGCATCAAGTCCCAAACTGTCGAAGAGTTTACCCGGATAGTACGCGATGCAGCTGCAGCTCACAGTTTCAGGATCACGGGCACTCCTCTGGAAGATCCTCTTATCGGATCACCCTTCGCTATAAGATTACATGATGACCTGCTCACAAAGTTACCCGAGGTGACAAAGGAAGCTACTGTTATCACAAGCAGGGTTGCAGAATCCCGGCTCTCCGAGATATTTGACAAGCTTGGGGGCAGTGTCAACGTCATCGGACTGGACAAGGACATCGGATGCCTTATCACCATAGAGGATTTCCGTGACCTGGACCTGTCCAATGTGAAAGAGACAGTCCTTATTCCAGGTCGTGCCTTTGTCCACGATCCCGAAGTAAAAGGAGTGCTTTCCAGCGATGGTGTGGAACGTCTTGTAAGACGTGGTCCGGATACACTTACAGTTGATGGTGAGATGTCAATAGGTATGAGTGAAGAAGCTGTTCTTGAACTTGAAATGGAGAATTTCACAGAGCTGATTCAGCATATCAATGCCATAGGTATGCCTCTTAAGAAGTGATGTTTGAAAAGAGGAATCTGCAATTTTGCGGTAATGTCTCTGCACTAATATATAGTGTCAATGGATCAATAATATAATAAAGCAATAATGCATCGATAATGCATCCATTGCTTCTCTTTTTCACATAAAGTCCGAAAGTCCCATTTGTTTAGACCTGTCATTCTCAAAAAGTGACTTCATGTCGTAACCTATCAACTCAATGCGTTGTTTTGTATAACTGGAAACGTTGTATTCTTCCGCCACTTTCATTGAGACTTCAAGATACTTTTTGACGGCTCCTTCATGGACCGTAAGTATTACCCTGCCGCCGCATTTCGGGCAACTGCCTGTGAGCGGTGGCCTGCGATATTTAGCACCGCACTTGACACATCTTGTTCCCTGTCTTGAGAATGCCCTCAGGTTTCCGAACATGTCCGGCAGGAAGTGTGATATCAGTACCCTCTCTGCAACATCTGATGCATCGACTGCACGTATCTTCTTGCCCAGCTCAAGCTGTGCGTCCATCTTCTCGACCATACTCCCAAGGGTCTTGTAAGCACTTTTTAATGGGCCGGCAGCAATGTCGGAAGTGTCATGGGTGAACATGAACTTCTCGTACTGCAATGGGGTACCAAGCCTGCTACTGATAAGATCAAAGGTATCTTCGAATTCCTTTGGGTTAGTTATCTCTAGAGTAGCTTCGTAGAATTCAAGAGGATACGACTCGCATACGTCTATATTATGTGCTTCCTTGTCTACCTCGCTGGGATCGAGCCTTGTGGTAAGCACAAGTGGTGCGTCCATCTTTCCTCCTCTCTTGTCCGGAAGATATTCATGTGAGAAGTTGAGCAGCCCGTCCATAAGCAGCATGACACAGTCCTCATCCCCGTCACAATTACGTCTTTTTGCGGCATGGAAGAACGGATGGGCATATCCTACGGCAGCCGTTGTGAATCCTATGAGCCTTCCAAGAACTCCTGCTGATGTGTGCGGTGCCAGTCCCATCAGGAGGATGCCTACTATATCATCTCTGGTCTTTGCATTATAATATGGATCGACCTTGTAGTACTTGACCAGAAGGTCATCGATGTACTGTGTTGTCCTAAGGAGATAATCAGCACAATCGTATGACACCACAAGATCCTGTACCTTCAGGCAGAGTACCTGGTCAGGGTCTTTAAGTGTTTTTCCGTAAATGTCTTCTTCATAGCCCAGTTCCCTGAACTTCTCACAGGTTACGCCTAGCTCCGAAGGTCTGATGTGGGTAAGTGGTATATCGGACATGTCATAACGGACTGTCCCGTCCTTGAACGTGAACAGGTCGTGTTTGGCTCGGAGAATGCCTTTTTCTAGTGGCTCGGGTGTCATGTCCTTTGACATCATCTTCTTTACACCCTTGAAGGAGTCGAGGTTATCCCTTTCACCTATCTTCTCGAACGCTTTCTGGTATATTTTTTTGAAATCTATCTTTCTCATGCTGGTACAGGTCGTCTTTGTACCGCACTTTGGGCACTCCTCTTTGTTCACGGAGATGCCGCATCTCGGGCAGAATAGCTTGGGCAGTGTATATTCGCCACAGTCACATCTGTATTCGAAAGTTTCCACTCCACATGCAGGGCATATCCTGTTCCCGATCTCTACAGGTATCTCGCCGACCTTTGCATTGGCAGATATCTTGAAACCTGCCGCGTTGTCGAGCTTTCGTGTATTGCCTCCCGCCTCTGCGATCGGGAACAGCACATGGGGCGCCGGTGACATCTTCCGTTTATCGGATTTTTCCGGTCTTCCCATCCTTGCACCGATACGCGTTGGTGCCCTTGGACGGACTTCAAATTCCGTGATCTGGTTGATATTGTCAAGTACCTCTTCGTTTTCAAGAGTATCCCATTTTTTCCTGAGTTCGTCATCAAGTCCAAGAGTGTATATTAGTGGCAGTGGTTCCTCGATCACTATCATCCCGTCAATGATCCTATGGAGGACAAGGAGCAGTTCAAGTATTCTTTTCACTCCGCTTGATAGTGCATTCTCGTAAGGTAACTTCAGGATCGTTCTGTCATTCTCCAGTCTTCCCTGTTCTGACACGAAGTCAGCAAGTTTCTCGAACTGTTCGTTTTCGATGTCATGCCAGAGGTATGTGAACTTCGGATGGAGTGGTACGCCGTACTTTTTGCTGATCTCCAGTGCGGTGTCCTGGTCAGGCACCTTAAGTACACCTTCAGCAATCGATGTATCTCCTCCGGCTTTCCTGTACTCCTGTATCCACCACTCGAAACAGTAAGGTGATGGGGCAAGGGGATGGTTGTTCTCAAGGAAATCCCCGTAATTGATCAGTATCTCTCCGATATCAATGATCTCTTCTATTTCCGGCCTGAATTTGTATGCGTCCTCTATAAGGTCGACCCTGACAACATCTCCCGATCTCAACTTTATAGTAGGACCTTCAATTGAATCCACTGGTGCCATTCCTGCAGCTTTTCCGGGTCTTTCAACTTTAAGCTGTGTTCCTGGTGCGATGAAATCGTCCATTACGATCATTCCGGCCGGACTTATCCCTGCGGCTGCAAATGATGTGTTGCGTGATCTGCCGTAGCGTAAACGGAAACCTCCGGGTCGGGATGGGTGGGAGAACACAGGCCTTCCGGCGATCAGGTCGCGCATGTATTTGTCTTTCGGCTTGATCTTCGGTTTTTCTTCCTTCTTATCTTCCCCGCTACTGTCGTCTGGTCCCTTTGCACCTGATATCAGCTGGTCGAGCCATTCCCACCCATCGATCTTGAGCTTTCTTACATGCTTCTGTATCTTCGGGGCCTTCAATGCAAGACCTTCGGCAAGTACAAGCGCCATTCCACCACGTACTCTGTTAGTTTCAATTCTCTCAAGGTTGCGGTGTCCTTCAACCTCTTCTGCTTCGGTTGGCTCTCCATCGATGCAGATCGGGCAATTCTCAACGATCAGCCGGATCTCTTCTTCGGAAGGGGTGTATTGGAGACTTGCAACCCTCTTGTATAGCATGATCTCTTCGATGTAGCGTTCAACCTCTTCTTTTCGAGGCTTATACCTGTCAATGCCTACGCCTCTTCGCACATAATCGCCAACAAGGACAGATAATGCCTGTGCAGTACCTCCTGCACTGCGTATAGGGCCTGCATAGAAAATGCTGACATATTCTGAACCGTCATCGTTCTTTCCGACACCTGCACGGTCGATTCCCTCGATCGGGGCAGCGACCACGCCTTCTGTCAGCATGGCAACAGACACCCGGATGGCAGCTTCAATAGCTTCTGATTTTGAATCGAACTCTCCGACTTTTCCCTGGGCAACCTCTCTTCCAAGTGCCAGCGCAGCTTCTTCCCTGGATCTCGTTTCTTCCAGTTTGCGGATGAGCTCTGCTACACCTTTGACACCAATCAGGTTCTCTACCCTGTCCGCAAGGTCCTTTGCAAGTGGGATCTCAACATGTGGTTTTGGGTCCTTTCCATTCGAACGTGCAGTGTTGACTATCTCTATCTCCCTTTTCAACGTTCCTTCAAGTGTGTTGAAGTACTCCTGCATCTCCTCGCTTGCTACAATTTCTGCCATGTTGGGTTGATCTCCCTGATTGATTGGATATGGCTTTTGGAATTAAATAAGTGTTGATGTTCTTTGGAAAATGTTCCCGCTGGTTTTTATAATTTGAATATTATATGAGTTGTGTTATTTGAAGGAGGATCTATATTGAACAGGATAATTCTTACGTTATTAGTTATAGCGACTTTATTCTCTGTACCTGCATCTGCTGATCTTTTCAGTGAACTTGATCTTGTAGTTGACGAATACAATATGAATGCGGACAGTGCACCGGCTCAACTTAATACTCTTCTTGGAAATGAGAACATTCTTGCGGTAATTGATATGGAGGATGGAAGCACACTTGCTTTGAAGATAGTTACCGAGGATATGTTCGTGACCGAATTCAGTGTTACGGATCAGGATGGGTCGGATTTCACTCCTTCTCTTATGATATATACTGATGAGGGTACCATAGGTCAACTTCTTGATTCAGAGGATCCGTTAAGCGTCTTCCTCGATGCTTATGATACTGGTGCCATTGATATTGAAGCAGTGGGATTTGTCGACAAGTTGACTCTTTCTGTTGGCAATATTATGATAAAATTATCTCAGCTATTGGGTTTTATCTGATATTTTCTTTTCTTTTTTATTTTGTTCATCTTCATTTCTTCGACTTCTGATTTACCGGGCAGTATAACCTCTGCCATTCTATTTTTTTAAATTTATTCTCAAATTGATTTATTGCTATTTTCTTTTTAGTTTATACGTGCTGGCTAATAATGACCTTATTCCCTGCTACTTATATTTTATTTAAAGAAAGAAATACCTATTTTCCCCTGTCCTTTATAAACGCTTACCAGAAAGTACATAAAAGGAGATGTTTAATTATGTACAATTTAGGCTTATTGTGAATACAAACCCCGGATCGGGTCTAAATAGATCTAATTATGAGGTAAAACTATGTCAGTAAAAATCACGGAAACAATCCTTCGAGACGCACACCAGTCTCTTCTTGCGACACGTATGCGAACCCGTAACATGTTACCGATCATTGAAGAACTGGATGAGGTCGGTTATTACTCCCTTGAAATGTGGGGAGGTGCTACATTTGATACATGTATCAGGTACTTGAACGAGGATCCGTGGGAACGCCTGAGGGAGCTTAAAAAACATATGAAAAATACTCCCGCTCAGATGTTACTTCGTGGTCAGAACCTTGTGGGATACCGTCACTATTCAGATGATGTTGTGGAAAAGTTCGTAACCAAGGCCCACGAGAACGGTATTGATATCTTCAGGATATTCGATGCTGTCAATGACATCAGGAACATGGAGAAGGCAATAACCACTGCAAAGAACGTCGGAGCCCATGTACAGGGTACGATCAGCTACACCATCAGCCCGGTGCACACCGTGGAGAAGTATGTTGATTTTGCAAAAGAACTTGCAGATCTTGATTGTGATTCCATCTGTATCAAGGACATGGCAGGTCTGCTTGCCCCTCACGAGGCATACGAACTTATCAGCTCACTCAAGAAAGAAGTGGGTCTTCCTGTTGCACTTCACTGCCACTGCACATCAGGCATGGCTTCAATGAGCTACATGGCAGCCTGTGATGCAGGTGTAGATATTCTTGACACTGCTTTATCCCCACTTGCAGGCGGTACTTCCCAGCCACCAACAGAATCAGTTGTTGCAGCACTTGCAAGAACCAAATATGATACTGGTCTGGACCTGGAACTTTTTACCAAACCCTCCAGGTACTTCAAGGATCTCAAGGAAGAATATAGGGGCATACTTGATCCTATATCCGAACAGATCGATACTAATGTCCTGCTTTATCAGATTCCTGGTGGTATGCTCTCCAACCTTGTCTCACAGCTCAAGGAGCAGAATGCTCTTGACAAGTATGATGCTGTACTTGAAGAGATGCCAAGGGTACGTGAGGAGCTTGGATATCCTCCTCTTGTCACTCCTACCAGCCAGATCGTAGGAACCCAGGCAGTGCTGAACGTTCTTATGGGTGAGCGTTACAAGGTCATTCCTAAAGAGGTGAAGGATTATGCACGTGGTCTTTATGGTAGGTCACCTGCACCTATCAGTCAGGAGATGATCGCAAAGATCATAGGTGACGAAGAGCCTATTACCTGCCGCCCGGCAGACCTTCTTGAACCTGAGTATGAGACTCTTAAGAAGGAAGCAGAGGAGCAGGGTCTTGTAAAGAAAGAAGAAGATGTCCTGACCTATATACTGTATCCTGCCATTGCACCAAAGTTCCTGCTCGGTGAGGCAGAGGAAGAGGACCTTCTACCTGTGACCGTTGCCCAGGCTGCTCTGCAGGCCCATGTGGAAATTCCAACAGATTACCGTGTTGAGATCGATGGTGAGGTATTTGATGTCAAGGTAGAACCTACCGGAGGCTCAGTGCAGGTGGTCGAGAGCTCAAAGCCTGAGATCGAGTGTGAAGGTGCAGTCACAAGCCACATGCAGGGTATGATGCTTTCCATCAATGTCAATGTTGGTGATACTGTTGAGGAAGGGGACAAGATCTGTGTGATCGAAGCCATGAAAATGGAGAATGCTATCCATGCTCCGTTCAGTGGTGTAGTAAAAGAGATCTATGTTTCTGAAGGTGATGCTGTCACTACAGATGAAGTTCTCATGGCTATCAACTGATGCCGGGGTATAATTATGTTCAAAAAAGTACTCATAGCTAACAGAGGTGAGATCGCCATACGCATCATGCGTGCCTGCAGGGAGCTTGGCGTCTCTACCGTGGCTGTTTATTCAGAAGCTGATAAAAATGCCCTTTTCGCAAAGTATGCTGATGAGGCATATCTGATCGGCCCCGCTCCTTCAAGCCAGAGCTATCTGAATATTGATAAGATCCTGGAAGTTGCTAAGGAGTCAGGCACAGAAGCTATTCATCCGGGGTATGGTTTTCTTTCTGAGAACGCCACGTTTGCAAAGAAATGTGAGGAGAATGGCATAACCTTTATCGGTCCTTCAAGTGATTCTATCGAAAAGATGGGTAGTAAGATCGCTGCCAGGGCACTCATGATAGAGGCTGGAGTTCCTGTAGTTCCCGGTTATGATAAAGCGATCGAGGATGCTGATGAGGGCATTGAGATCGCAGATTCCATCGGGTATCCTGTAATGATCAAGGCATCTGCAGGTGGTGGTGGTATTGGTATGAAGATCGTCCACTCGAGAGATGATTTTGCTTCATCACTGGAATCCATCCAGTCAGTTGCAAAGTCTGCTTTTGGTGATTCTACTGTATTCGTTGAGAAATACGCTGAAGAACCACGTCATATCGAGTTCCAGATACTTGCTGATAATTACGGTAATACGGTTTATGTATCGGATAGGGAATGTTCCATACAGCGCAGACACCAGAAGCTCATGGAAGAGGCGCCTTCTCCTATCATGACACCTGAACTTCGCAAGGAAATGGGTGAAGCTGCAGTAAAAGCAGCGAAATCAATAGGTTACAAGAATGCAGGTACAGTGGAGTTCCTGTATTCAAAAGGTGATTACTACTTCCTTGAGGTCAACACACGACTTCAGGTGGAGCATGGTATCACTGAACTGGTAACCGGTATTGATCTCGCGAAACACCAGATCCTAATTGCAGACGGCGAAAAACTGCCTTTCAAGCAGGAAGATATCAAGATCCAGGGGCATGCTATCGAATGTCGTATCAATGCGGAAGATCCTTTGAACGACTTTGCACCATCTCCTGGTAAGATCAGAGGCTATCGTTCTCCGGGGGGGCCAGGTGTGCGTATGGACAGTGGTGTCTATATGGGCTACACTATCCCGCCTTTCTATGATTCCATGATCGCAAAATTAAGCACATGGGGAAGTGATCGTGATGAGGCCATCAATAGGATGAAGAGGGCTCTTTATGAGTTTATCATATAGGGAGTTACTACCAACATACCATTCCATAAAGCTGTCCTGGACAACGAGGCATTCGTACGTGGTGACCTGACAACACACTTCATTGATGACTATGATATCATAGAAGATGTCAAAAAGGTCGTTGAACGTGAGCATGAAAAGAATATCACTCTGTCATCGGTGCTTTGTTCCAATTCCAGAAAGGCTGCAGCCGCAAGTGTGGCGGTCGGTGCCTACGTGAATACTGCAAAACAGCAGAACAATCAACAGACTAAATAAGGTCTGTTGACATTTTCTTTTATAATTAGATATGATGTGGGGGTCTTTATCTTGGCTGACAGGAAAATGGATATTATAAGAGCTTTGAAAGAAGCAGGGGATGCACCCATCTCCGGGGAAGATCTGGGTGAGAAACTGGGTATATCCCGTACAATGGTGTGGAAATACATAAAAGCCCTGGAAGAGGATGGTTACGTAATTGAATCATCTCCCGGGGCAGGTTATGTTCTTGTTTCCACTCCTGATAAGCTCTATCCGGCCGAGATAAGCATTGGACTTGATACTTCTATTATTGGGAAAGATATCCACTATTTTGAGACAGTTGATTCCACCAATGATATGGCAAAGAAAATGGGTCTTAAGGCTGAAGAAGGCACCATTGTTGTTGCTGAAGTGCAGGAAAACGGACGTGGTCGCAAAGGAGATCCGTGGATCTCTCCAAAGGGGGGTATATGGCTTTCTGTTATCCTTAAACCGTCTATTCTCCCTGCTCATGCACCGCGACTTACTCTTATGGCAGGGGTTGCTGTTGCCAATACCATGAGACAATTTGGTGTTGATGCATCTATAAAATGGCCAAACGATGTTGTCATTGGTAAAAAGAAGATATGTGGTATCCTGACGGAAATGGATGCCGAGGCAGACCATATTGGTTTTGTGGTTATCGGAATTGGGATCAATGCCAATATCCCTGTTGAAGAGCTTCCGGAAGAATTGAGGGAGGGTTCTATGAGCCTGAGTTCCATTAAAGGGGAATGCATAAACAGGGCGGAGTTCGTTCAGGCTTTGCTAAGGTCCCTTGAAACAGAATACCTGCGTTTCAAAGTGGATGGCTCCACTAAGATCCTGGAAGATTGGATGTCTTTGTCCAATACTATAGGTAGGCAGGTTGACGTTATAACACCTCACAAGATCATCTCAGGAAAAGCTACAGGAATTAATGCCGATGGTGCTCTGATAGTTGAAAATGATGAAGGTGTACATGAAGTTATTGCAGGTCGATGTATCTATAAATGATGGTGTTTGATTTGACCACTGGTAGAAATTACAGGTCATTGATCCTGTTTTTCATTTTAATTTCATTTCTTGTAATGCCGACTTCAGGTGCCCAGATAAGGCCTGAGGTATTGTTAGATGGAACCGGTATCTTTATAGAATCCGGCGATTCCTGGGAGTTTAGTCAGGGGTATGTTTTTGTCGTCAAGGATGTAAATGAAGATGGGGGTGCATGGGTAGAACTTTCACTCGATGGTGCTCTTCTAAAGGATGTAATCCTTCAGGAAGGTGATGTCTTTGTATATTCTCGTGATTCCAATGAGATATTCAATATGACAGTTGATACTATTTATTATGGCTCGGATGCTGAGCTGGTGACCTTCAGGCCAGTTTATCAGTATCGTGATATTGCTCTCCCGGCTCCACTACCTGATGAGTCCGATAACTCTTCAAATGAATCAGATGTCCCATCTATTCCGGATGTTACTCCTGATGAGAATATTCCGGGTTTTGGAATTTTGATGTCATTATTGTCGTTGACATCGATCTTTATCTGCAGTCGCTTTTTTATTAATAAGTGAGGATGATTTCAGGCAGGGCAATAAATAGCAAGATTTAGGTGAAATTGTCTGAAAAATGAAATAAGGTCTAAATATAAATTAACGAAATTAATAGATCAATTTAAAAAAAGTTAGAAAATCTTAAGTTCAGAACTTAAGATCTCCCTTTTCCATAAGCAATTTGAGGTCCTGAAGACTCATCTTTCCAGTCTTCTCGAACTTCTCTTTTGCTACACTGTGCTGTTCATCTATCTTCTTCTCATCCTTTACAAGCTGGATATCGTTGAGCTTGTCAAGATAGACACTGAGTTCATCCCTGAGCTGTGAGATCTTTGCCTTTAAAGGGTCGATCTTTTCCCTTATTGGGGACACTACGTCGTATGTTTCCTTGATCTGGGAATGGTACATATCAGCTTCTTTTCGAAGCTCATCTACCTTCTTATAGCTCTCAAGCATTGCAAGATGATGTTTCTGTGATTCTTCTGCAAGTTCCTTGATGTTCCCGCCAGGTGTGCCATCTGCCTTGTAGATTGATTCAGACTGTTTGTAAGTCTCTACTATCTTCTTGTGAATATCATCTGCAGTGCTGGCAGAGTCGATTCTCTGTTGTAGGTCTGTCAGTCTTGAGAAGATGTCGATCTCATGTTTTAATGGGATATCAGCGTTAAGGAATTTATCCAGTTCTGCTGCATATGCCTTTGTGAGGGAATCCACACTTCCTCTGGAAAGCTTGTTGTACTCATCACGTTTTGCTTTGAGCTCGGAAATACTGCCTGTGATCTTGTCCTTCTCGCCACGTACTTTTTCATTTGAAGCTTTGATCTCAGAGATCTTTCCGTTGACCTCATCACGCAGTTTCTTCTCTTCACGTGCTTTTGTTGCAAGTTCCTTTACCTGTGCATTAAGTTTGTCCCTTTTTTCCTTAAGCTCATCGATGTTTGTTCGGTGGAGCTTAAGTTCCCTGAAGACGCCTTTAAGGGTACGTTCGTTCTGTGAGATCTTTGTCCTGTAATCATTGACCACATTCTTGAGATCTTTCTCGCTCATCGTTGCCGGGTCCTTTAGTTCGCTCATGCGTCTGCCTCCTGTGTCTTCTCTTCGCTGGAGGGAAGCTTTTCCCAGTACTGAAGGGCTTCATTATGGCTCTTTATTCTGTTCTCAAGCCAGCCATGGCGAGGTGTGAGTTCCTTGAGCTCTTCTCTTGCTTTCTGGAAGGCGCTCTCAAAGTTATTTTCAGTGCCGCTGATGCCTGCAAGCTCAGTACTTGAGGTAATGGCTTCATTTACCCTTGTCCTGATTTGCTGAACTGCTTTCTGGATATCTTCCTGGGTTCCCATGCCATTCAGTTTATTAAGAAGCTCTTCAACGATCTTCTTTTCTTCATCGATATCAAAAGCACGCTTTACTTTGGTGATGTCATCTTTTACGCCATGCATCAATTTGTTATCAAGCAACTTTTCATCGATCTCGTCAAACATCTCTTCGAGGGTGTTCTCTGCCTGATGGTACAACTGCTGGCGCTTTTCTTTTAGCAGTTCGATGCGGCTTAAAACATCTTCCTTATCCTTCTTTGAGGAGTCGACCTGTTCTTTCAGTGCCTTCACTTTCTCTTCGAGACCGCTGAACTCGCGGTTGTATTCTTCCAGAAGGCGTTTATGCTTTGTGATCACATTCCTGACCAGTTCATTCCTGTCAAGAATGGAAATTTCATTACTTTGTGTACTCTCACTCATAGTTCCACCAAATTTATGTCAGAATTTTGATGTTGTGTAATCTATAATTATAATATGAAATTAATGTGAAATTATAATCTGTATAGCTGGGCATGCGGGATCCCTTCGATATATATTATGCATCCGGGATCTATCAGGCCTGCATCGACAGCACATTGTACTGCACGCTTGCCAAATATGTTTGATGTTGTAGCATTTGCAATGGCTTCAATTATCTTTTCTTCAGGTGCAATTTCACCTTTGTAGAATGATTCGGTTATTTCGACAACCAATTCGCCCTTTTTAAGTTTTTTACCTATCAGTTCCCTGTCACAGACCGCAACGATCATCTGATTTCCGGATTTGTGTATTTTCAGGTACATATGTTCACTTTTATACTATTTTTATGTGCTTGTTATCAGGCGAAAGCAGGTCTCCCTGTCTTTTCATTTTTGTGATAAGCTCTTCTACACGGTCCCTTTCTATATTTTCACTCTCAGCTTCTGCATAGACCTCTTCAAGAGGTGCCTTGGAACCTGCGTGCCTTTCACTGACACGTGCAATGATGTCTTTGACAAGATGTATTTTATCCCTCTGGCTCTTGCTCGTTCCGGATGCGATCACATCTACATCTAATGCACCTGTGTCCGGGTCAACTCCCACCTGTCTCATACATGCCATGGATATTCTTGTGGTACGCTTTGCATCATCCAATGTAACTACATTACTTAAACGTATGCGAGCACTTGCTTCGGCAAGCCTTACAAGGGCTTCCAGTTGCCTTGCAGTGACAGGAACAGGTGCATCCTTTCCTTCTCCCTGCCGTCTAAGGTCGAGGTAATAATTAATAATATGCTCACGGGCCTCATCTTCCATTATCGGGAATACTTTCCTTCGTGCATAGGCCACATATTTTCTCATCAGGTCATTGTCGATAGTAGGAAGTATGACCTCCATGTGTGATTCCACATCTTCCTTCGATACCGTTGATGTGGGGAGCTTTTGCCTTTGTTCTGAAAGTTCTCCTGCGTAATGGGATTTCAGGATGTGGTTTGCGATGTTACTATCCTTCGTGCGGTCAGGCACATCAAGAAGTATGAATATAAGGTCGAACCTGGAAATCAGCGCAGGTGGCATGTTGATCTGTTCGGCAAGTCCTTCATACTTATCGAATCTTCCATATTTTGGATTGGCAGCACCAAGGAGTGCACATCTTGATTTAAGGGTTGCAAGGATACCTGCTTTTGCGACACTGATGGTCTGCTGCTCCATTGCTTCGTGCAGTGCGCTCTTATCTTCCTTGCTCATTTTGTCCATTTCATCCACTGATGCCAGACCCATATCTGCCATCACAAGTGCACCGGCTTCCAGTGTCCAGCGTCCGTCGCCAAGGTCATCCTTGACCGCTGCGGCTGTCAGACCACTGGATGATGCGCTTTTACCGGATGCGAACACTCCTCTGGGTGAGATCTTCACCATGTAACGGAGCAACTGACTTTTTGCGATACCGGGGTCACCAACCAGGAGGATGTGTATGTCACCCCTGACACGGGATCCGTCTGGGAGCATTTTAGGAACTGCTGAGAACAGCTGAAGGCTGAGTGCTTCCTTTATGTCCTCATAGCCGTAGATAGATGGTGCGATGGATCCGATTATATTGTTGTAGATGTTCGGGTCTTTGCTCATGTCAAGTATTGTTTCTTCATCTTCCGGTGTTATGTCAAGCTCATCGAATTCCTGGTCTACATATTCAAGGGAGTTAGCATGAAGGACAAGGTCATAAAATGTGGATTTACCTTCCCTTAAGGTCCTTTGGTGTGAGCGAAGTATTCCATTTATTACAAGACGGTCACCTGGCTTCACAATACCTGCAAGGTCATCCTCTGCATCAACGTCGAGGCTTTGCGGTTGTGAACCTCCCTTTAGGTTCTCCGGTGATTCCTGTACCTGGAGCTTCTGTGCATCCACGAAGGTGGACTGGTCGATAAGTAATTTGAAAGGTCCCTTCTTACCACAAGATTCATTCTCACATTCATTTGGTTCTACGAACTTAGGACCGTCCTGTGGTTCATAGCTTGTGTTTTCACATCGCATGCACATGAATGCTGCATTCGTAACTTTTGGCCTGACCTCTGTAGCTTTGCGTATCATACCTTCGATGGATATGAATTTTAACAAATGCTTGCTACGCAGATCCCTTATGCCAATGCGGTTTGGGATATTTATAAACTGGACGTGTGCATCATCGAGATCTTTTTCGATAGGGATGTCGATCTCACGAAGTGCTTGCTCAGCATAGGGGATAACGTCATCAGGGTGCTCAAGCAGTTCATGTGCAAGATCTGAATCGAATTGTTCAAGGTCCGGGAAATCGACCACAATGCTTCGCATTTCGGGATATTCGTTGGCCAGCAGAAGAATATCATCCCAATAGTATCTCTTCAGGAAATCCCTGAATTTTTCATCCCATTTAATTTCACTCATCTGATCCACATTTGTCCTTTTTTAGAATGATTATTATATGTATCGCAGTTAAAAACATCATAATACATATCAATATTTCGAGCCGATATAATCATCATTGGATATGTAAGGAGGTACTTTCACTTGATCAGTTGCTGTATCCTTCCAAAAAAGCCCCTTAATGTCTGTACTTCCCTTGGCATGAGCTGTGCCCTTCCGAAGATCCTTTTGAACATAAGATGTGTTTTTTCTTTTTTATGCTCCGGGTACTGGATATCGTCCAGAAGTTCTCCTATGTGCTCGTGAAGAAGCCTGAGATCAAAACCATCTGCAAGTTGCTGCTCTCCAGCTTCTATCTGACTTAGTTCGTATAATATTATTGTCGTAGCATGTGAAAGGTTCATTATCGGATAGATCTCGGAGGTAGGGATGCTGACTATCATGTCGCTCATCCTTAGTTCCTCGTTCGTGAATCCGTTATCTTCCCTGCCAAAGAGGACGGCAACAGTTCCGCTTGTTTCGTTGAACTTTTCCTTGAGTTCGTGTGGAGTGTACGGCGGCATACGTATATGTTCATCCATTTTCAGTCCAGTTATGCCGGTAGTTGCGACCACTACATCGGCCCCTTCGATAGCTTCTTCGATGCTGGTTACAACGTTTGCTTTCTCAAGTACATCCCATGCATGTGATGCCAGTGCACGCGCTTCATTTTCCAACTTGCAAGGGTTGACCAATACAAGGTCACTGAACCCAAAGTTTTTCATAGCTCTTGCTACTGAGCCGACATTACCCTGGTACAATGGTTCCACCAGAACGATCCTCAAATTAAAAGTCATCCTCTTCTTCAATATCATTAATGCATGTATATCTTGCGCAATCATGTGTCTTTTATATGTCCTGCTATTTGGAGATTATATGCAGAACTGCTATTATATCACAGCATACGTCAGTATTCCATAAACGTTATCAAGAATCCTGATAATATAGTTATTACAATTTGTATCGAGGAGGTAAAGAAATGAGTTTAGAAGATATTTTGAAAGCTACTTTTAAGGGTGAGACAACTGAAGTCGGATGGTACCTTGCAATGTCAAAGCTGGCCGAGCGTGAAGGGCATTTTGATGCTGCTCTCTATTTCCGACAGATCGCAATGGATGAAGCATGGCATGCTACAGAAGTCGCTGAGATCCTTGGTGTTATCAAAGGCACTACCATCGAGAACATTGAGATGATGCTCGAGGGCGAGACAATGGCTGAACAGGAAAAGGCTGATGCTGCTAGTATTGCACGTGAGGAAGGAAATGAAGCCGCAGCATTGTTCTTCGCAAGAGCATCCCTTGATGAAGCAAGGCACAAGGCAGGTCTTGCAGGTCTTCTCAAAAAGCTGAAGCAGACTGAATAAAACCAATATAATTGATCGGATGTGGGATCGGTGGCAAAGGATCTGTTGGATAAATGTGCTATACTTCAGCGCGATAAGCAGACCTATGCCATTGTTCCACAAACTCCGGGTGGCATTGTAACTCCTGATGAACTCCAGTGTATAGTTGATGTTGCCAGGAAGTATGATGCTGATACTCTTAAATTTACATCCGCACAACGTATTGCTATTGTCGGTTTAAAAGAAGAGGATATTGACAATGCATGGCTGGACCTTGGTATGAAGCCGGCAGCAGCCATCGGCAAATGCATTCGCAGTATAAAGGTCTGTCCAGGCACGAGCTTCTGTAAAAGGGCACAACAGGATGCTGTTTCCCTTGGATTGATTATTGATAATAAATATCATGGTATGGAGCTTCCATCAAAGTTCAAGATAGCTGTCAGTGGTTGTATGAACTCCTGTTCCGAACCAGCAGTAAAGGATATCGGCATAATGGGAACTCCCAGAGGTTTTACTTTGATGGTGGGGGGAAATGCAGGTATAAGGCCAAGGCTTGGGGATGTTATCGCTGAAGGCCTGACTGAAAGTGAGGTTCTTGATCTCGTTGAGAAGATCGTTGACACCTATAAAGGGTATGCTAAACGGTATCGTCTTGGCAGGCTTATTGATGATATGGGTCTTGATAATTTCAAAAGAGAAATCGGTGTTTTATGATTTTTTAATGCTTTTTCCTGTACTTTCTTGTTTAAGCTCCTATTATATTGATTTTCATGTTTTCTGTGATCTCCTTGAATTGGATCTCTATAGAATGTTTTTTAATTAATTTCTCCCTCCCGGTGGATCATCGATAATGAAAATATTTAAATACAATAGATTCCACCAATACACAAACCGTATTCGGTATCATGATAATTTTTAGAAAGATGTAATCAATACTGATTCGTAGCAATATCAGGAGAATAATTTATGAGTATGGAATATTTCAGTGGACTTTCTGAGACTGCAGAAATCGCAAACAGTTTCGGGATGCTTACTGAGTCTATGAAGATCACATTTGCAGCGGTTATGATTATGGCCACCATATCAATAGCGATCTTCATGCTTGGTATGTATATCAATCTCAAAAAATGGGGCATGGGTTCCGAAGGCTACAGTCTTAAGCCAAAAGGAAGCATTTTCACATTCCCTAAAGCGTTAGCCTATCAAATGAGTGCAAAAGGGCATGGACATGGTCAGAATATCTTTGTAACACTTATTCTTGATGCTCTTCTTCAGAGACGTGCATTAAGGCGCAGTCCTGGAAGATGGATCATGCATATCGCCATCTTTGGTGGATGGATCGCTCTTTGTATCATGTCAGTTGCCATGTTCGTTGTGGAAATCATCCACATGGTAGGAATTCACATAATCTCGCCTGAGGTTTTCAGAGAGATGCTCAGTTTCCCTAACGATGTTTTCAGTTACATTCTGTTGTTCGGTATCATCGTTGCAATTTTCAGGAGACTTTTCCTTAAGAAGGCTCGTGAAAGTACAATCGCTTTTGATTCCGTACTTCTTGTCGGACTTACTATAATCGTTATTACAGGTTTCGTTGCTGATGGTCTAAGGAACGGTAATTTCTGGGGCTTCGGAATGCAGTCTGATCTTGCACCACCTGCAGCACTGTTCCACGTTGTGATCTCATTGTTCTTCTGTATCGCATATATCCCATTCAGCAAGTACATGCATATGATCGCAGGACCACTTACACTGCTTGCTAACAAGGGAGGCGAGTGATCATGAAAGGCGAACCTTCAATTAATACAAATAACTTTACTGCTGTCCAGCTCATGGAGCTTGATGCCTGTGTACGCTGTGGTGAATGTGTCAACTGGTGTCCAACCTATGACGCTTCCGAAAAAGATCCTGGACTTGCACCAAGGGATAAGATCCTCAGGTGGAAAAAGTTCATGGACAAGTCCTACGGTCTTCGTGCCAGGCTTTTCGGTCCAAAGGCAATTCCTGAGGAAGAGATCGAGCAGTTCAAGGATGATGTCTATGGATGTACTACCTGTGCAATGTGTGCAACTGTCTGTGAGGTCGGTATCAACACCGTCGAACTCTGGGAATCCATGCGTGCAAACCTTGTAAAACGTGGAAACGGTCCATTCGGTAAGCAGAGCATGTTCGTCAAGCTCATTGGTGAGTACATGAACCCATACATGGCTGACAACAAGGACAGGCTCAACTGGATCACTGAAGATATCAAGATCGCTGATAAGGCAGAGATCCTCTACTTCGGAGGATGTACTGCAGAGCTCAGGGAAGCAAAACTTGCATTAGCTACCGCACGTGTTCTCAACAAGCTTGGAATCGAGTTCACAATGCTTGGTGAAGATGAATGCTGCTGCTGTTCAGCACTTGTCAGGACCGGTCAGTATGAGATCGAGGACATTGCACGTAAGGCTGCAAGAAGCAATGTTGATGGTATCGTTGCAAAGGGTGCAAAGACAGTTGTCTATGCATGTGCAGGATGCTTCAGGGCTTCACTTGTCGACTGGCCAAGGCTTCTCGGTGAAGAGCTTCCGTTCAAGGTTGTTCATATCACAGAGTTCCTTGAGGGACTTATCAAAGAAGGAAAGATTGAATGGGAAAAACCATTTGACAACCTTACTGTAACATACCACGATCCATGCCACCTTGGTCGTCACGTTGGTGTTTTCCAGCCTCCAAGGAGTGTTCTTAACTCTATTCCAGGTCTCAACCTGAAAGAGATGGACCGTATCAAAGAGAACCAGCGCTGCTGTGGAGCTGGCGGTGGTGTAAAGGCAGGTATTCCAGACCTTGCTCTCAAGGTCGCTGAGACACGTGTCCAGGATGCTCTTGCAAAGAACCCTGATATTCTCTCAAGTGCATGCCCATTCTGTAGAAGGAACCTTTCTGACGGAAGAGACTCCCTTGGTGCAGATGAGCTTGTTGTTGAGGATGTCATCGTCCTTACAGCAGAAGCACTTGGAATTGATCTGGATGACTGAGTGGAGGGTTAACCCTCTGCTTTTCATTTCTTCTTTTTGTATATCCTGATTTTTATTTTACGTTAGTTCCTTTCTAGAGTTAGCTTTAAATATTGCAAGGTCTTCTTTTTGGCTCATGGAAATTCCCTATGAACTTTTGGGCAGGATATTTGTATATCTGCTTCTTTTTGTTTTGCTGGGAATTATTGTAGCATTACTGATCGGGTTTTATAGCTTTAAGAAAAAGAAGGTAGTGTTCCCGGGTTTTGTTCTCTTCATCCTTTATTTGTTCTATTCGCCAGCAAAATGGATCTGTAGTGTCTTCTCTATCCGCGATACGCTTGTGGATGAGATCCTTATTGAGATAAGAAATGCTGTAATGCTTGATGATTTTATCAATACAACAGGTCCAAGGGCTGTGTTCTTGCCTCAGTGCATGCGCCATGCCAGCTGCAGGGCCAGATGTGATCCTATCATTGGATATGAATGTAAGATGTGTGGTCTATGTGATATCGGGGCCATCTGTGAGGCGGCGGATGAACATGGGTTCACAGTTTATGTGATACCTGGTGGGAGTTTTGTGAAGAAGATCATGAAAGCACACAGGCCTGCTTCATGTATCGGTGTAGCCTGTTATAATGAGCTTTCAGAGTCCATGGAGGAAATATCCTTTATTCCTGTTCAGGGCGTCTGTCTTTTGAGAGACGGCTGCTTCAATACAAAAGTGGATGTTATGGAAGTGGTCAGTAAAATGGAGATCTGCAATGTATAATCTCATAGGCAAATTGGTATTGTTATTTTTGATACTTTCCGTTGTTGTTTCATCATTGTCTCTCTATGCCAGTCGCGTAAGCCTTACCCGGAAAGTGTGCTTATCCGGCTTCTTTGCAAAAGTTCTGGATTTTTTCTTTCTTCCTCTTAAGTATTTCTTCTGCAAGTTCTCGGATCCTCGCAAGCTTGACAGGTGGATGGTTTCCCTGAAGAACTCTGCACACCGCTCTGATTTTAAAAAGACGACAAAGAGGCATATGTTCGTTCCACATTGCATGCGTGCTCTTGATTGTCCTGCATATGCAACTAAATATGGTATACAGTGCAAGTCCTGTGGAAAGTGTGTCATGGATAAATTGAAGAAAGACGCAAAAGAATATGGGTATGAGTTCTATATTGTGACCGGCTCTTCATTTGTTAAGAATATCCTGAACGATCGTTATGCAGATGGTGTTCTCGTCATCGCATGTGATTATGAGATCAACAAAGGTATGCGTTCTCTTGCAGGCACCGGTATTGTCACATATGGTATACCTATGCTCAATGATGGCTGCTACAATACTGGGGTGGACTACAAAGCTGTCACTGAGACTCTGGAAATGTTTGCATAATTTCTTTTAGAATAAGATTGGTGAGTGAGGAGAGTAAGCTCCCTTCTGTTGGTGCAATTCCCCTGTTCACAGGGTGAATAGGGAAGGTCCTTACGGACTCTTGCACTGACGACATTCGGCTAAGCGTTAATAACTTCGGGACGGTCCAGAAACCCGTTTTATCCCTACTTCCAACTTGCATCCACGAGGATTCGCCGTTCCATCCACTTCCCATGCGACCTCAATCTTGCGGTATCATTGCATTAACATGGTGTGGTATCGTTTCTGTGCCAGCGCCCTGGCTCTCGCCAGACACCCTTCACAGGCGTTCGTGTATCTGGATGATGGGGAGACTTTCCTCAGGCCGAAGGCCCGGCGGTCGTCCTTCCTCTCTCGGTTCTATGGTTGTCGATGTTGAATATATAGTTAGCGGCAAAATCGGTGGTGTCTGGATGACGTTGGTTCTATTGTCTGCAGTTCATATGGCGCATTCATCATGTCTTATTTTTTGATTGTATTTATTGATGATTTGATCTATCTTTTAAAACAAAGCCTACAAATAGCAGTACTTATATATTGATTATTGTAATCAAGAGATCGCAGATGTCATTCAGGTGGTGCGGATATGCCAGATAAAACGGTGTTCGATCAGTACAAAGAGATGATTGAGAAAACAAAGCAACTTCACTCGGAATTAGTTGAATTGTCTTCAAAAGTAGATGGTATGGTTGGTACTATGGATACGGGCATTTCTGATCAAATTGCACCTGCAAGAATGGTTTCAGCATCGTCTTCTGATGTCAATATTTCCAGTGATCTGGACAACTATCCGGTAAGAGGCTCCTTGAAAAGGCAGGGTTCAGATCTTAAGAGGCATTAAGTATTCTGGATGTTGCACATATCTTTTCTTTTAGGTTATACTGACATTACAAGTTTTACCATCGTTTGGACGTTTACTATTTTAATATTATGTCATAAGTATGCGGGCAGGCAATATTTATGTAGTGTTCAATATAATGTTCATATGAACGCATTATGTAGATTCAGCTGATGGCTATGATTTAAGGAGTTCTGTTACATTGAAAAAAATAATGGTTGTTGATGATGAAGCTGACACCATTTATCTTGTCAGGTCCATTCTCGAAGCAGAGGGTTTTGAGGTAGTGGGGGTAGGTAGCGGTATCGAATGTCTTGAAAGGCTCGATGCTGAAAAACCTGATGCTGTGTTGCTGGATATTATGATGCCGGATATGGATGGGTGGGAAACCTATCATAAAATAAAAAAAGATTTTCCGGATATGCCTGTTTCGATCCTTTCTGCCAAAGGTCAGAAGTTTGATCAGATGCTTGGACTTAATGTTCTGAAGGCGGACGATTATATCATTAAACCATTCGGTGCAGCGGATCTTGCAAGACGTATCAAGTCCCTTTTTGGGGAAGCCTGATACGACTCATGTTCTTTTGTATTTTAGATCTTGTAGTTTCAGCCTATTATTTTGCATATGATGGCAGTTCCATCTCTGGCAAAAAGGTGAGCTGTACCTGAACCGGTCAGGCCTTTCTCGATCTCGTTTCGCATTTCCCAGTATCTTGCGGGATCAGTTCCGGCCCTTAATATTACTGTACCGATATCTTCCTTTCTAAGCTGTTTATTTATTAGTGCGGTGTCCAGCTTTGATATCTGGATAATTTCGTAACTTGTCTTTGCAATAGGGTGGTTTAGGGGTGATTCGGATGTAAGGAGAATCCTCTTTTGGTCGATATTGAATAATTTAACCTCTGATCCTGTATTTTCCATTATGGATCCTGCAAGCTCTGGCAACAGTTCGGCTTTAATGACGGATGGCTCTGGCTCACATGCAAACTCTCCGATATGTTCGGTAGTTATTATTTCTGAAGCTGGGCTATTTGAGTCGATCCTTGCTTCTGAAGGTAGTGATACTGCTGAGCGATCACATGTCTTTATATCTCCAAAATAAAGGTTCAATCTGTTCAACTGACCATTTAAGGATAGGTATTCTTTTTCACAATCAAACGGTATCCTGTCCGGTGTCATCTGTGGCGGGGCTTCGAATGCAAAATTGTTCGTTTTTTCCTCGTAGGCCGAAAGCACCTCTGGAATTCCCGGCTTAAGGCTTGTGATAAGACGTTTGTCTTCTAATGGTGGTCTTGCAGGGTCGGAGAAGAGTATGTCTATTTTAGGCACCTGTTCGAGAACCTCTTCTGATAGTGCATCTCCGCAGATGAACTCCACATTCTCCAGACCGTAACGTTCGCAGTTCTTTCTTGCAAAATCGATTTTTTCCTGATCGATCTCTATTGCATAGACCTTTTCACATTCTTTTGCAAAGAATATGGTCTGGCCACCTATTCCACAACTGATGTCTGCGATGGTTTGGCATTTCAGGCGTTTTGCCCTGTAGCTTGCTACTACTTCAGGTGTTGCAAAACGCAGACCGTCATTGTCGGCTTTAATCCTGTTATCAAATTTCTTTTTTCGTGACACTTGTGATCAGTATGAAAGAAAGGTTCAACAGATTTAAATCCATCCAATGTACCTGTCAATGTTCTCTTTATCTTCGTGGGATTTGTCGATTTGATCAATGTTTTCCGGTACATTTAATTAGGTTCCAAAATATCTGTGCAGTAGTTGTGCGGTAGTATATGTGTGATGTGTTAATCCTCATATATGGCTATTAAACCCTTCAATTGCATGAATGTTCTTGGTCGTATGCATTTTCGTGTTTGTTTTTTACCTAATGACCATGCAAAACATTTATATATAGAATCTGACATTTAGACACCCTAAGTTAGGATTAAGTATGTAATTTGGCCTTGCCAATTTACACGACTAAAGATCATAACGTAGGAATAAGCAAGTGTGAAAAGTCGGATTTAACAGGAAGTGTTCATGGGCCTCTTCACGGAATGCCCGCTCTTGTGTGCAAATGTGTACAAGGGAACACTGAATGGCTAAATCTTTTAGAGATGATTGAGTACGAACAGACAGCCGGATGTATCCTGCCTGTTATGAGAAGTATGTTAGTTATCTTGCTTTCCGCGTGATGTATGTAGAAACGATCTACGTAGTTCTTTTTGGAGCTATATAGTGGACATTGCATGCATTTTGGGAATTACACTTTTTTCACAGTCTTGGCCTACATCATGAAAAAACGAAACTTTGTTTCAAACAGAATCGTAAAAGTAGGAGAATACAAATGGCAAAAGGACACAGACCAAGGCGGGGTTCACTTGCATTCAGTCCACGCAAGCGAGCACAAAGTCACATTCCAAGGTTTAGATCATGGCCAGAGTCAAACGCTGAACCTAAGCTTCAGGGCTTTGCAGGTTACAAGGTAGGTATGACCCACGTCATCATGATCGACGACACAAAGAACAGTCTTACAGAGGGCAGTGAGATATCCGTTCCTGTAACTGTTATCGAGACCCCAGCTATCCGTGTTGCAGCAATTCGTGCATACGGTGAGGACACCTATGGGGAAAAAGCAATTGGTGAAGCATGGACAAACGTTCTTGACAGCGATCTTGACCGCAGGATCAAAGCTCCAAAGAACCACGACGTCAATGCAGCACTTGCTAAGATCGAAGGACTTGTAGAGGATGGTACTGTCACAGATATCAGACTTATCACATACACATTACCTTCAAGTCTTACTGGTGTTCCAAAGAAGGTTCCTGATATCATGGAAACCGGTGTAAGTGGAGCAGATGCAAAAGCAAAATTCGAGTACGCAAAGAACGTTCTGGGAACCATGGTAGATGTCTCAGATGTGTTCGGTAACGGCGGTATCATCGATGTTGCAGCTATCACAACCGGTCACGGTACACAGGGTCCGGTAAAGAGATGGGGAATTAACCTCATGAAGAACAAGCACTCCCGTCAGGGAAGTCTTAGACAGGTCGGTACTCTCGGTCCATGGACTCCTGCACACGTTAGCTGGAGAGTTCCACAGATGGGTCAGATGGGATACCACCAGAGAACTGAGTACAACAAGAGGATCTTAAAGATCTCCTCAGATGCCGATGAGATCAATCCTGCAGGCGGATTCACCAACTATGGTCTGGTCCGTGGTAACTATATCCTGATCAAGGGCAGTGTCCCAGGTCCATCAAAGAGACTTATCAGGCTCAGGGAACCAACCAGGTCAAAGGTATCCAGCATAGGAGAACCTCAGATCGTTCACATTAGTACACAGTCCAAGCAGGGGTGAAGTGAATGACCACAGCAAATATTATCGATTTATCAGGAAATGCTAAAGGCGAGATTACATTGCCGGAAGTATTCGCAGAGATCTTCAGGCCGGATCTTATCAAAAAGGCAGTTCTTTCTGCACAGGCCAACAGGCTTCAGCCATACGGTCCTAAGGTATATGCAGGTATGGAAACATCAGCACACTCCTGGGGATCAGGCAGAGGTGTTGCACAGGTTCCAAGGATCTCCAATGGAAGCCGTGTCGCAAGGATCCCACAGGCAGTGGGCGGAAGGCGTGCACATCCTCCAAAGCCGGAGACCGACCGTACAGAGAAGATCAACAAGAAAGAGAAGCGTCTTGCTATCAGATCCGCTATTGCAGCAACTATCAATGCTGACCTTGTAAAGGCACGCGGTCACAAGTTCGACGCAGAAGTTCCTCTTGTTGCAGAGAACACCATTGAAGGTCTTCTGAAGACAAAGGACGTCATAAGCTTCCTTCAGGCAGCTGGTGTCTATGATGATGTTATCCGCGCAAAGGAAGGTAAACACATAAGGGCCGGTAAAGGCAAGCGCAGGGGACGCAAGTACAAGACAAGGAAGAGCATCCTGATCGTAACTGGTGAGGAAAGTCCTATTGTTAAGGCAGCTAACAACCTTCCAGGTGTCGATGTTGCTACAGTAGATTCCCTGAATGCAGAACTTCTGGCACCAGGTACCCATGCAGGCAGACTCACCATTTGGACCGAGTCCGCAATAACCAACATGGAGGGTATGTTCATATGAGTGCTATTAAGTATCCGTTCATTACTGAAAAAGCAATGATGCTTATGGATGACAATAAGCTTCAGTTCGTCGTTGACACACGTGCTAACAAGAAGCAGGTGGAAAGCGATGTGGTCAAGATGTATGGCTTCGCAGTAAAGTCAGTACGCACAATGACCACCATGAAAGGCTTAAAGAAAGCATTGGTAACATTCGAGGAACCAGATGCTGCACATGAGATCGCAACACGTATAGGATTGATGTGAGGTGAAGTTACATGGCTAAAAGACTTATATCACAAAACAGAGGTCGAGGAAGTCCAACATACAGGGCTCCATCACACAAGTACAAAGCTGCACTCAAACACCCACGTGTAGATGAAGAAAGCGTTCTCAATGGTACTGTTATTGATATCACACACGACCCTGCAAGGTCAGCACCTATTGTCAAGGTAGCCTTTGAGAATGGTGAAGAGCAGTTGATTCTTG
>NZ_JBCAUS010000001.1 GCF_038432375.1 Methanococcoides sp. LMO-2 | reverse complement strand
TGGCACTGAAATCAGCAACCGGAAGGACCGGAGGTACCGGAGCTGAGGTCACATTGATATAACCGGTCTTGACCTCGGAATCAGTACCATTGATATTACTGACAGTAAGATTCACAGTGTAAAGACCAGCTGTATCGTAGGTATGAACGAAATTCTGACTGGAGTTATCCTCAGTACCGTCATTATCAATATCCCACGACCATGAGGTTGCATCGGTTGAGAGATCAGTGAACGCAACAGTGAGTGGAACATCTCCTTCAGTAACGTTAGCGGTAAAGTCAGCAACTGGATAGACGGACGGTGCAGCCAGAGGCAGATAGTCAATGTGACCCGCTGCAATCGTATAGGTTTCGTCGCATATGCCATCTCTGTCTGCATCAGTATTATTGGTCTCGCTGAATCCTGTGCCATTGGGGTGTGCCCAATAGTTACCACCTAAATATGATCCACCAATAATGTTTGTACCTGCTGTTTTGGTGATGTTCCAGAAGTTCCCGGTACTATCATTAATTAGAGTGTTGTTCGTGTTGTTTAAGCAGTTGTTGTAGATCAAGTTATTGCTGGAATTATCCAGATAAATGCCGTATTTGTTAAAATTAATATTGTTGTTACTGATAATGCATCCTTGAACTCTATCGAGAGATATTCCACTACTTCCAATACTGGCACCCGTGACATTAAAGCCGTTGATAGTCACACCATCAGCAGTAACCACGAATACATGGTCACTGTTGGATACAGCAGTGACATTCGTCAAAGCAGCACCACCTGATGAAGTGATGTTCACCTGTCTGTACACATTCACATTCTCATTGTACGTACCAGGATAGACAACAATCGTATCACCATTGGTTGCACCATCAACAGCATCCTGGATGGAATAGCCAGGATACACATTGATTTCATCTTCTGTACCAGACTTTGAAGCATAGATAGTGTTACCCCATCTACCAATATTAACCCTGTCACCATTGTTTTCAGGTTCCAGGTTGTAGCTGTCTGCAGGATCCCCGGCATCAATACATAGACTGGATACCGGTATTATTTCCCACCCTGCACCGTTCCATGTTCCCCAGCTGGAATTTAGATAATACTTGCCATTGGCTGTATCATAGAATAACGGGTCCGCGTATATATCGTGAGCTCCAGCTGCTAAATTATTGTAGCTTCCCAGTGCATTACCATACAAGTTGTTATAATCGCTGTTTATGGTGTGTCTTCTACTTTCAACGTTGTTTATCCCATATCCCATATCATTATACAGCTGAGAATTAGTTATGATATTATTCTCTACCGTTATCATAAATCCGGTTGTACTTGTGCTGCCGTAATACTCCCTTGTTGTGATACCGTCACCATCACACCCGTTAATGGTATTATATTCGATCAATACATCATCATATCCATACACACAAATACCACCGGCCCTGCCGTCACCCTGTGTATTATAAATAAGATTGTGGTGGATGTGATTACCGGTTGTTTCAGACTTTACAACACTGTCACCTGACACTTCAGCCGATAATGCTATACCGTACTCCCGGACGTTATAAATTTCATTATACCTTATCTCGTTATCTTTGCTAAAACTTGAAGCGTCGTTCCTGTAGAGCATATAGATAGCAGAATCTCCCTGATCGTCTGAGGTAAATATGTTGTTTTCAACGAGTGCACCTGAACATTCATCCAGACGAATACCAGCATTGGAGGCAACGTAACTGAAATTATTGTCATGAATCCATATCCTGTCATCGCCTGTGTAACCTGTATAAAGTATGTAAACATCACAGTGACCTGCACGTCCGAAGTAATTATCACAAATTTCAACATCCGGTGTCATCTGCTGCCAGTTTGGAATTTTTATAAAGTCTCCTATTCCAGTAATAAAGCTTAGATTATGGAATGTAAGCCCATGACCGCGTATCTCAATAAGACCATACATGTCTTTATTGGATTCGATAATTTTGTCCTGGTTCCATCTGTCAGCATCAAAAGTAATATTTGATATTGTGACATTGTAGGCACTCTTGTAATAGTGGCCAGGTACCGCTGTATTACCAGTTACCATTGACCATTCGTAACTTGAAGGTTTAGGGATATTGGCCTTTAGTTTGACAACTACCCCTTTTTCTCCTGTAAAAGTAGTATTTGAAGGAACTTCAATTGTGTCATCAATAATATAATCATTGGCAAGGCCATCTTTTTTAAGGTAGACCGTAGTGTACCCGGGATTATCCCTAACATAAGCCAAAGCCTGATTGATCTGAACCTGGTCAGCTACTCCATTACAATTGTAGTCACCATCATTATTTGCGGAAACGTAAACAATTGGAGGCGATAGAGCTGTTACCGTTCCAATGCTCATCAATACTAAAGTCATCCCAAAACAAATCAGTATACTTCGTTCAATCCTCATAACCCCACCACCACATTATAACGATCTTCCAGATTGTCCACATCTGCAAAGATCACTATCACTAAGGCAGAAAATGCCAAAGACCATCAGGTACAAAAAAGGCATTACCACCTTATCGTCCCCACAGACGAATCTGAACCTCTATTTAAAAATTATATTTCATTTTATAAGAACATTGTTAAAGAATATTGAATGTCATGTTAAATATGTTAAGAAATCTATAATTTATAACACTGTTAACAAAACAAAATGATGAAAAATGTATTTTATCAGGCTTCAAAAAACTGAGTTTGCTCTTGAAACTTCCATATTAAAGTCAGTGAGGTGTTGAGTGTAGCTCAGCAACTCGATCCGCTCTCCTGAAGCGAAATCTAGCATATGCAGAAGCATGATCTTACGCATGCAATCTCATAATCCCATTTCGGGTATCTTACCTCCCTTCAACAAAAGCCAGATCATAAACAACAATTCTCCCCAACCCAGACTCTGACTGATTGCCAGATCGAAATCCGGGAAAAGAAAAATCGCAAAATAATCTATCAGATAGCTTAAACCTGCAATTATCAGAAAGACACCCAGAATTCTAGGAATGTAGTCTGACTTGAAAACCAAATAACCCAGCAGCACAAGATGAAGCCCAAAAAATATGAGTCCTATATCCCACATTTGATCAAAAGCGCTCAGAGATAGCATCATCTGAGCATGCAACTGATCTGTTTCAAATACTGTCAGGTAATTAGCATCACTTAAAAGCTGCAGAACAGCAAAAAGATCAGCCAGAGCGACTCCAAAAATAGCTGCATACACCAAACGGGACCAGGCAGTGAGCAACGAGAGAGCGTTGTTCACCGGTTTGAGCAGAATATAAAGTGCCCAGGCAACCAACACATCAAGAATGATCACTATAAGATAGCTGCAGATAGCAACCCGGAACAGAAAGTCACCAGCAATGATATTATTTGCTGTTGTTGCTGCATCTCCCGGTACAATAAGATCAGGGAGAATAAAATAATGAGCAACAATAGCAAATATGGTCATTCCCAGAAGCCCAAGTCCTGCAACAATTGCAGCTTTGGGCTGCGATAGATCTGCAATCTGATTTGTCATTTCAGTACCCCGTTATTTTGTAGATATTGTTACTTATCCAATGAATAGCGTCTATCAATGAGCGATCTTATCATTCCTGCCCCAATATAGGCTCAACATGCTCAAATAAGGAAAAAGTAAGATCAGACACTTTGGAAACGGTGTCAATCCCTACTGATATTGATCTCATTCATTGCCATATTCAGCAAAGGATTCACTAGTACCCAAATATGTCTTTGATTCAACATATCTGAATGCTTCCAGTTCTTCTTTTTCGAATCTGCCAGGCTCCTCAAGAGCTTCTATGCTTGGCCATTCTTCGATCCCAACAAAATCCCACTCTTCGTTGGACCACCGACAGTCGATCATCATAAGGACCTTCATTCCGAGTTCATCCATTTCCTCGCGATCCTTACGCATGAACTCAGACTTTTCCTCATCAGACAGATCATAAAATGCTTCCTTGATCCTGGCAAAATACATTCTGATTATTGGTTTATTCTCAGTCATCTTAGCACTTCCCCCTATTCTCGTGTAGATCATTCATCCACGTAAAAACCGGACCCCACAAGATATGTCTCATTCCCTATCGATGTCATCTTGATGAACGTGTGCTTCATTGAAGCCTCACTCTCACCAGGCTTTGGCCAGTAGTAATCAACCCAACCCTCTCCTTCTTCGCTGAGAGCTGTATCAATGAAGATCTGGCCTATAGATTTATCGTTGAAATCCACAAGTTTGCTCATGTCCTGGCCTTCACCACTCAGGTCCGGCGGATAGACGACACGCATTCCGTCTGTTCTCCAGATGAATATGTAGAAATCATCATGGAACCACTCACTATCGGCTTCCCTGAACTCCGGAAATGCCAGTTCGCCCTTCTCTTGTATCAGGTCAATGGCCGCATTGACCCGTGATAACGTATACTCTTCCTCTGAGGACAGTGCGAACTGCTCCTCGTCAACTGCCTGGCCCTCCTGCTCAGAAGCGGAAGTGTCATCTGACTGCACACAGCCAGCGACTGTCAGTAAGAGGACAGCCGTGAATAGAATATAGATTATAGCCTTAAGATCGCTCATATTATACCCCCCTAAAGGAAAATGAATTTCCTTTGTTAAGTTAAATTTTGCTTTATGGAAGAAATAGATATTCATCGGAGTTTATGCTGAAAGAAACAGAAATAAGGTCATTCAGGAGACAAAGGAACACTAAAGCCAAAAGTGCTTCCAACACCGGGTTCACTTTCGACCCAAACATTGCCACCATGCATATCTACTAATTTTTTAACAAGGGAAAGCCCAAGACCTGTTCCTTCAAACTTGCGATTCGAAGCTGAATCCACCTGTGTAAAAGGATGAAATAGATTATGTTGTTCTGATCTTGGAATTCCAATGCCTGTATCTTCAACTTTGATAACCAAAGACGTACTAGTCTTTTTGGCCCTAAGAAGTACTGAACCACCTTCAGGAGTGAACTTTATAGCATTGGAAAACAGGTTGAAAATAACCTGCTTTAATTTTAACTTGTCAGCATTAATGCAAAAATTATCAGATTCAACAATTGTATCCAAGCATAAGTCCTTTTGTTGCGCAAGAGGAGAAACAATTGACAATACTTCATCCAACATATCTAAAAATATGAATGTTTCATAGTGAAGCTCCGCTTTACCAGCTTCTATCTTTGAAAGGTCAAGAATATTATTAATAAGACTTAATAAATGCCTGCCGCTTTTAGATATATTCGTAATATATCTAACCTGTTTGTCATTAAGCAGATCTTCACCATTATAGAGAAGGACATCTGAAAATCCAATAATCGAATTCAAAGGAGTGCGGAGTTCATGGCTCATATTAGCCAGGAATTCACTTTTTAATTTATTTGATACCTCTGCGTTGGCCTTTGCTTCTAAAAGGGCTTTTTCTATCTTTTTACGTGCAGTTATATCTCTGGAAATGCTCAGAATAGCTACATTACCATTATATTCGATAAAATGGGCACTCATTTCAACTGGTATTTCAGATCCATCTTTTCGAAGATGTACCATTTCAAAGATGCATCCGCCAGTATGGAAAAAATCTGTCATCTTTTTATGGAAGACCGCCACACATTCCGGACTGAACGTATCAAGTATGTTCTTCTTCAACAAGGTATCTCTTGTGTAACCTAGCCACTCACATAGTTTGTCATTCACTTCATAGATATAACCCGTCAGATCGTAAAGGGAAACTGCATCATTTGAATGATCAAAGAGGGTTTTGAACCTTAGCTCTGTTTTTTTCAGAGCTTCTTCTGCAAGTTTCTTTTCAGTAATATCTACAATAATTCCCTGAAAACGAGTTGGTTTTCCGGAATTGTCCAATTCTATAAGTGACGTTTCGGTTACCCAGCGAATATTACGTTCAGAATCTATTATCCTATATTCTTTTGTAAATTCGGAGTTGCCATTCTTTATGCATTCAGAAAAGGACAAAAAATAATCAGAAACATCTTCAGAATGAATTATATCCTCATATAGTACCTTATCAGACATTAGACATGCTGCTGAATATCCAAACTGGGATATGTTCTCAGAAACGAATTCAACAGGAAAACCATTTTCCGAGTTCCTGAGAAATGCCACCACAGGGCTGTTCCTATAGATCGATTTCAGCTCTTTTTCCTTCTTCATTAACTCAGGAGAAGTTCGCAGGTGTTTCCTGTACTTGCTACTGAGCTGATCTACCAGGTTGATCCACACCCCATCCGCCTTCATGATAATCTTTTCCCGATCATCCATCAATTCGAGAAACTCTGAAGAAGAAAAAGATTCAAGCGGACAGGTAAATAAAGTAGTAAAATGGAAAACTGAACTAAAGGAAATGATAGAATTTTGACACTCCCTCAGAAAAGGAAGTATCGCAACTTCATCTCTGATCAGATCAATATTAATACTCAGTCCATTGAATCCATTTTTAATAGCATATTTCTGTTTATTTTCTATTATTTCCATTATAGCATTGCAATATGCACCGGCATTAGAGAATAAATTTGGATCTATAAGAACAAGGTCGAAATTTGTGGAACAGGAATTATGATCGGCATAGATTGCATTTTGCCTGAAAAGCTCACCCATGTTTTCACTATCTTTTATCCCGGGAGTTATCCAAACACATAGATCATTACGTTCAAAACCTGAAGCTAAGAAAGAGTGGACAAAATCAGGCACATCATCATCATTTTTATACACAAGTGTGAGATGTTCACCGCAAGGAACATCTGATACAGGCAATTTGATCTTTCTTGAATATCCATACATGCCATCAACGCCCGGAAATCTTCAATGATAACAATTCATAAAGTCCAATTTAATGTTCATCGGCTTTTGTACTTCAACAAGTGCGTGAAAGAGCGCATTGCTTCATGCATTTGCTACTGAGCATATCTACCAGATTCATCCACATACCATTCGTTTTCATGATCGTTTTTTCCCGGTCATCGGCCAGTTCAAGTACCTCTGAAGAGGATAATGAATCCAGAGGGCATGTGAACAATGTCGTAAGATCCATAGCTGAAGTTGAAGAGATGATAGATCTTCGGCACTGTTCGAGGAAAGGAAACATTTGACCTTTATCTGCGATCAGGTCAACATTGATCCGCAGGCCATTAAAACCGCTTTTAAGAACAAATTTCTGCTTTTTTTCAATAAGTTCCAGTATAGAATTACAGAACAAACCAACGTTTGAAAGTATTTCTGGATTTACAAGAACAAGATTGAAATTCGTGGAACAGGAATTATGGTTTACATAGATCGTTTTTTCTTTGAAAATATTATCCGCATCTTCTTTAACCTTCATCCCAGGCGTAATCCATACGCATAGATCATTTCGCCTAAATCCGGATCTTAAAAAAGATGAAACAAAGTCAAGCACATTATCATCATTTTTATAAACTAGCGTTATATGGTCGCCATGAGGAACGTCTGATATAGGCAAACCAATTTTCCTTGAATATTCCTTCATGCTTTTAACACCTTTTTCTGAATCGAGGACTTCTGTAACGACTAAATTACGAGAGTGAAAGTAATTGTTGATTAAAACAAATTAACTTTATATCCGACAAGTTCGACTGTAAAACAGCATTGTATATAAACATTGCCAATTGGGGTAACTTATATCATCAATTATGAAAACAAACTAACAAAAACACCACTGGAAATGGTTCAAATAAGCATTCCGAAATCATAATAAGCCATCCAGACCATCCAATAGCTATGACCCTCTTATCAAAAAATGAACTTAAAGAGCTTGTACTTGCGAATCCGCCTCTTGTAGAGAACATGATAGATATTGATATCCAGCTCCAGCCCAACGGTGTGGAAATGACACTTCAGGAGGTCAGGACCATTGATGGAGCAGGAGCAGTGGACTTTGATAATTCAGGAAGGAAGATATCAGATGGGAAAAGGATCGGATTCGATGAGAACGGATGGATACACCTCGACCCCGGCATATACAAGGTCCTTTTGAATGAGATCGTCAATATACCGAAGACACTGGCAGCGATCGCTAAACCCCGTTCCAGCCTTATCAGGTGCGGAGCCACCCTTGAAACTGCTGTATGGGATGCAGGATATTGTGGAAGGAGCGAATGCATGCTTGTAGTACACAATGCAGCAGGATTCGATCTTCAGAAAGATGCACGCATAATGCAGCTTCTTTTCTACCACCTTCACACAGAAGTGGATGAGGGTTATTGTGGAAGATACCAGCATGAGAATATCTGATGTGTAATTAGATGGCACCTAAGTGAGAAATGTGGAAGAGCGCATGAATGTGTCCGGATGCCATTGGCATCCATCCATTTTAATAAGAACTTTTATAGAATATTCATTTTCATTTTCATCCAGCATTCACATCCATACGGGACATAAAGGAAAATGGATCGCTGGGATCCTTAAAAATTAAGCGTTGACCATTGATCCATTTAAGGACCCTTCTGCAAGTTTTCTTTCAGTAATATCAACAATAATTCCCTGGAAGCGAGTTGGCTGACCTGAATTATTAGTCTCGATCAATGAAGTTTCATTGACCCAGCGAGGATTACATTTGTGATCCAGGATCCTGTATTCTTTTGTAAATTTGGCATCCCCATTTTTAATGCATTCCGAAAATGACATGAAATAATCGTCAATGTCCCAGGGATGAATCAGATCCTCATACAGAACCCTGTTGCACATGAGATCTTCTGCCGAATAACCAAATTGGGATATGTTCTCAGAAACGAATTCAACAGGGAAACCATTTTCCGAATTCCTCTGGAACGCAACTACAGGACTATTACAGTAAACCGAATGTAGCTCCTTTTCTCTCACCATCAGCTCAGAAGAAATGCGCAGTTCTTTCCTGTACTTGCTGCTGATAAGATCCATCAGATTTACCCAGATTCCATTTTTTTTCATAATAGTACATTTTTCCCGGTCATCCATCAGATCAAAGACATCAGAGGAGGAAAAAGAATCCAGAGGACAGGTAAATAGGGTTGTAAGGTTCATACCTGAAGTTGCAGAAATGATAGATTTCCGGCATTGTTTGAGGAAATTTAGCATCTGGCCTTCGTCTGCCATCAGGTCAATATTGATGCGCAGTCCGTCAAATCCACAGTTTGATGCATATTTTTGCTTCTTTTCGATAAATTCCAATATAGCATTGCAAAGATCTTCTACATTTGAAAGCAGTGTAGGACTCACAAAAACAAGATCAAAATTAGATGAACCGGAATTCTGTTTAACAAAAATGGTCTTTTCCTCGAAAAAAGCATCCTGATCTTCACTATCTTTTATCCCGGGTGTCAGCCAGAGGCATAGATCATTATTTTTAAAACCGGACCTTAAGAAAGACGAAACAAAATCAAGTACTTTATCGCCTTCTTTGTATACAAGCGTAATATGCTCCCCATGCGGAACATCTGATATAGGAAAGCCCATTTTTCTTGATGAATTTTGCATCTTATTGCCACCAGAATCCTTCATAATATGTATTTATAAATAGGGAAATAGTCAGGTTTGAACTTGCCATCGAATTAAAACAACTTGACTTTACATACATCAATTTTGCCTGTATTGTTGATGTTGTATATATATTTGACCATAGCCACACAGTTCTCAACAAATTCACAAAAAGAGATGATGGAGAGAACTGATATTCACAAAAGAAGCCTTTCGAAATAATTTGTTGAAAATTATACACAACGCAACTGCTTTTCTATCACCCCAACCATAAGAAGGCTATTGTAGAAGATACCAGCATGAGAATCTCTAACATGGCAGGAAGTAGCACCTACGTAAAGGATATGTAATATAATAGGTATCTCCCGTAGCATGAGTGAAATCGGCAAATCTGTCAGGATGGAGCGTATTTTCGACAGAAATACGGGTAATGCTATAATAATACCAATGGACCATGGCGTCGGTGCAGGACCTATCAAAGGTCTGATCGACATGCCATCAACAGTAAATAAGGTAGCAGAGGGCGGTGCAAATGCTGTCCTTGGCCACATGGGACTTGCAAAACACGGTCACCGTGGATATGGAAGGGATGTAGGACTTATCATCCACCTCTCCGGTTCCACAGCACTCGGACCTGACCCAAACCACAAGGTCCTTGTCACAACCGTTGAGGAAGCTATAAAGGTGGGTGCTGATGCAGTTTCAGTTCACATCAATGTCGGCGCAGCTGATGAAGCAGAAATGCTTCAGGATCTCGGATATACCGCAAAGAAATGTGACGAGTGGGGAATGCCCCTTCTCGCAATGACATACCCAAGAGGTGCAAAAGTTGTATCCGAGACTGACGTGGAATACGTGAAGCACGCAGCAAGGGTTGGTGCTGAACTTGGTGCTGACATCGTCAAGACAAGCTACACTGGCGACCCTGATTCCTTCAAAGAGGTAATTGATGGCTGTCCGGTCCCTGTAGTGATCGCAGGCGGTCCGCAGATGGACACCGAAAAGGAGATACTCGAAATGGTCTACGATGCGCTCCAGGTCGGCTGCAAGGGTGTCGCAATGGGCAGGAACGTTTTCCAGTCCGACAATCCAACAAGACTTGTGACCAGGATCTCAAAGGTCGTACACGGTGGAATGACAGCAGACGAAGCCATGGAAGACTGAGAGCACTATAATTCACATGCCGGAATTTCCGGCACTCATTTTTTATTTACTAATATTTATGACAGTATATCCAGGATATAGCTTTGGCTATCATATATGAATAAATATACCTGAAGAAAGGATAGAATGAAAAGGATAGCAAGACCGGTGATGGAATAACCAACAAAATCAGTTAGTAGTGGTGGTACAATATGATTTTACGATCTTGCTCGACTACTAGAATATATTATTTATTATATATAACTTCCGAAATCGTTTTTGTTTTAAACTAAATAGATAATAATTTAAAATGATAAGAAACCTGAGGAGAAGAACGGAATGAAGAGTAATAGCAAGACCGTGATGGAATGACCAATAAAAAATCAGTTTGTGGTGGTGGTGGTACGATATGATTTTCTTCGGTCTTGCCTAAATACTACTATAAAGTAGCTAGTATATAAAACTATTGCATTCTATGATAATTATGATGATGTGTCTGTTGTGTTGATAATACAAATTGCTAAGAGAAAAAAATAAAAAAGATGGGAGGAGAATTAAATCTGACATTATTTCCATAATATATATGGAAAAAATTAATCAAAGATTTCAGATACCAATACCAATATTAAGTTGCTTAAGTGGCATAACATAAGGCGTTTCTGCATGACTGTGTACGTGCGCTTCAACTCCATAGACCTTTGCTATGTTCTCAGTTGTAAGAACCTTACAAGGCTCACCTGCAGAAACAACTTTACCATCTTTCATCATCAGGATCTGATCGGAATATCTGGAAGCCAGATTCAGGTCGTGTACAGCCATTAAGGCTGTGACCTTCTTTTCCTTTACAAGCTTTTGCACGCTCTCCATGACATCCAGTTGATGCCAGATATCCAGGTTGCTGGTGGGTTCATCAAGTAGAATAACACCTGTATCCTGTGCCAGTGCCCTTGCAATGAGGATCTTTTGTTGCTGACCGCCACTAAGCTCATCAAAGCTGCATAGGGCCAGATCATCAATACCCATTTCCTCAAGCACCTGCCAGACCTTTTCCTTGTCCTCTTCATTACTGAACCAGCCAATATGCGGCCTTCTTCCCATCAATACAGTCTCAAAGACCGTTGTAGGAAATACCCTGTTAGAACTCTGGGGAACATAAGCAAGATTCCTTGCAATTTCCATACGCTTCATGTTTTTCAAATTGCATCCATCGATGTGTATATCGCCTGAATCAGGCATCAATATCTTGTTCATGCATTTTAGCATAGTCGATTTGCCAGCCCCGTTGGGACCTACAAGGCTCACAAAGCTTGATCTGTGGATATCAACAGACACATCTTCCAATATTGGTGTACTGGCATAGCCAAAACACATGTCTTTGATCTTTACTTTCACCATATTACCAGAACTCCTTCTTTTTCCTTTTAAGTATAAGATACATGAAGAACGGCACTCCAAGCAGAGATGTCATAATACCCGTCGGTATCATTGTGGGTCTGAGTATATTCATACCGGTAGCGTCCGCTGAGATCAATATGAGAGCCCCAAGCAGGCCGGATGCAGGAAACAGGTATTTGTGGTCCGAACCTATGACCATGCGTGCCATATGGGGTGCAACCAGTCCTATAAAAGCGATAGTTCCCGTAAAACAGACTACAGTCGCTATAAGAAGACTGGCAAGAAGCATACTGAACATTCTTACCCGGTTTGCATCTATACCAAGGCTTTTAGCGTTTTCATCACCGATTGCCATTATATTCAGATCGTTTGCCTTCAGGTAGAGTAAAGGTGTGCAAAAAACAAATACACCAAGCAGAAGTGCAAAGTTGCTCCATGAAAAAGCGGACAGGTCACCCATACCCCAGCTTACCATAACTCTCAATTGTTCATCCGTTGCAAAATAGCGGAAAAGGTCACTGAGGGATCCAAAAAGATAATTTATCGCAATACCTGCAAGGATCAGGGTCTCGGAAGTTGCACCTTTAAAGCTTGCAAGCGCAATTATGAACAGTGCACATAACATTGCAAAAAGGAAGGCATTTCCCACCATAAGATATGGACCTCCAATAACACCTACACCCATCACAGCTGCCACTGCCACACCAAAATTTGCCCCCGAAGAGATACCCAGAGTGAATGGACTTGCAAGCGGGTTCTTAAGTACCGCCTGCATTACACAACCGCAGATACCCAGCCCGAAACCTGCCATTATACCGGCAACGATACGTGGAAGACGAATGTTCCATACGATCTGTGAAGGTAGCTCTTCACTCACAAAATAACCGGGAAATAAACTGGAGATCAATATTTTGTAGACATCCGGAATTGAGATCTCAAGAGGACCAATTGTAACTATAAATGCTGAAAGTAAGGTTACCAGAAATAACATTGAAACAAGGAAAACAAGTTTTTTCCCCACATAACGGTGGTAACTTTCCCTCACTTGGGTACTCGTCCCTGAACCTGGAATATCAGTATTTTCCAGTCCGGAATCACGTTGTTTATTGAAATTTTCTTTCATATTCTCACCGCATCTGGACAAAAGAGGATATGAGAAGACCATATGGGGTTGGAAATTTCAAAGGCTACCACCCCATATCCTCTATAAGTCCTTGCTCCGGCAAACAGACCGGATCAATTGATCTCCTTCAGGAAAGGCTGGTATTCTGCCATTTCGGTGTATACACCATCAATCCCCAGGATCTGGCGGTATACCTCGTTTCCTTCCTCTTCCAGGTCAAGGTCACTGAACTCTTCGGGATGCAGGCATTTTGCCATGTACATCATGTTCAAAAGACTCCTGTCCAGAGGTCGCCCTCTGCAATATGGATAGACACAGGAGTAGACATTGTTTTCAGACACAGCAGGAATCTCTGAAAGTTCAGCTGTCTCCATTACAAAATCAACACCATTGGGTTCTCCAAATGTTGAGGTTGAAGACCATGCGACAAATATGTAATCAGGCTTCCAGGCAACGATCTGTTCAGGAGGAACATTGACATTCTCACCTGTACATTCCCTTGCAACGTTAATACCACCTGCAATATCCAGAGGCTCATAAACAGCTTCTGTGCGGGTAAAGTCTCTTCCCTCAACAGCATCGTAGAAACCTTTTTTTGCCCCTCTTGGCGCAAAGTAGACCGTTGGCTTCTCATTTTCCTCAATCTGTGAGGTCACGGATGCGATCATGTCAACCTTTGAACTAACATAATCCTCCAGTTCAACTGCCCTGTCCTGCTGATCCAGAACATTACCCAGCAAACTGATGTGATCATAGCTTTCAGCAAAAGTAAAACCTGCACCTGCATCAACACATGGACAACCTACCTTCTCTTCGATAAGGTCTCCCCTGTTGTACCAGGTCGCATCGAAAACAACATCCGGCTTAAGAATTGCCATTGTCTCATAATCAATCTCTTTACGGGTATTTGTTTCAGGAAGATCGTCGAGCTGACCTCCTTCATATATCCGGAGGGATTGCCAGGCATTCTTCGCTATTTTCTCATCATTTGCATCTCTTGGAAGAACACATCCGGAACGAGTGCATTCGTCGGTGGAGACTATTTTATCAAGATCGCCAAGAGCAATGACCATCCTGGAATTGTCAGGATTGGTTGTGATTATCCTCTCTACAGGCCTGTAGAAGGTCACTACACGTTCATGGCTGTCAGTGACCGACTTTGGCTTTCCTTCCCAGAAAGTCAGTATGTATGAAGCATCGCCTACATCATCAAGTGAATATGAACTGTCATCGAGCATGTAATCACAAATAGCACCTGAAACCTCATCATCTGTAAGGATGTTATCGCCATTGTCACATGGAAGAACTGAAGGTAATGCTGCTGCACTCATTATTGAAACGACCAAACATGTGATCATTAATGTTCCAGCTAAGAACTTTGGTATGTATCTCATTTTTTATTACCCCTGGAATTATATCTTCGGAAAACAAGCATGCAACCAATGATCGCCAATGAAGCAACAGATACTCCAAAACCAGGTGCATTGGAAGTAGAAGCTGCCTCAGATCCTTCTGAAACGGACGTGCAAACTTCTGAAGCAGAAAAGGTCGCAGGATCAGCGTTCGGATCAGTTACCGGAATCCATCTTTCCTTCCCTTCGTTGAGCTCCTGGGTCTGGAAAAGCATATCAACCCAATATCCTTCAAATGTGTACTCAACGGTTCCGGAAGGAATCACCTTGTATGTAATCTCATTTTCATTGCTTACAGAAAAAGCGATCTTACCTGCATTCCTGTCAACTTTGAAATGACTTGCATCCGATACCTCGGAATCGTCATCAGGAAAAGAAAAACCTTCAGGTATTGTCTCCACAATACCAACCATAAAAGGTGTCTCACCTGAAATTTCAAGTGTTATCTCAACGCTGCTTCCGGATGGCAGAGCGGAAGGAACGTTACGTTTGATCTCCAGAATATCTCCCTCCGCAGCAAGGGCTACGGGGGATAACACAGACCCTGCGATCATAAGCAGAGCTAAGTAGATAATCGATTTGTTAAATTTCATTGGAATCCTCCAAAAATTACATGAAGTCAGAGACTTCGTTTTTCAGATCTTATTTTGACTTAAGTTCTATCAAAAAATCAGCAACCAGATCAACCTCAGGAACTGAGGTCAGGAACTCATCTCCCAGAAGACCCGCCTTGAAGACGGACTCATGAATAGGAACGGTAGAGATGATCCTATCTTCGGGAATGCCACAGCACAATATTTCCCTGCCTGCGCCCTCAGCCCTGTTCAGTATATAGTAAAGCTGTTTTCCGGCTTTTGCTGCAAGCTCACTGATCTTTTCAGAAAGACGTATGGATTCGTAGGAAGGGTCAACAACCATGAAAAGAACATCACATCCTTCTTCCACACCCCTGCCAAAGTGTTCAATTCCAGCCTCCGTATCAACGAGAACAAAATCATCGTCATCGAGATTTATATTCTGTATCAGCTGTTTTGCAAGAGCCCCCATGGGACATGCACAACCCTCCCCGAATTCATGGATCTTACCAACTGCCATCAATGACACATTATCCTTTCTGCTGACATAGCCCTCAGGGATGGTCGGGATCTCCCATTTGTGGTCGAAAAGGGTTAGTTTTTCACCCTTTGGAAAGGCTTCCATCATCTTTCCGATGAGGTCCTTCTTTCCTCCCATAAAGTTCAGGAGATCATCCGGTAATTCCAGACCCAATTGCCTGTGCAGACCAAAATTGGATTCATCATTATCAATAACAAGGACGTTACAACCCCTGTCAGAAAGTGACCTGGCGATCAGAGCAGTAAGTGTGCTTTTGCCACAGCCGCCTTTTCCACAGAGCAATGCTTTCAATCCATCGCCCCCTGATCCCACCAGACTTTTACCCTGGTAGACTGGCCACGATCCACAAACTGGCCGTCCTGCTCCTCCAGTGTATCTTCCAGATAGTTCCTGAGAGCTGCTTCCTGTTGTTCTGTATCAATTGTGTAGCGAGAACTGAAGTAATTGAACGCTTCGTCCATTGAATCAAATGAGTTTACGAACTCAAGTGGAAAAATGTGCATATCCGGATAGATGCCCATACTGTAAAGCAGGTTATAAAGCACATTGCACTTCGGGCCGGGAGAATATTCCTTCCCGTACATAGCAGGCCACAGATTCGTAGAATGTTCTTCCCATGGCGTCTCTCCTGCAAACCAGTAAAGGTTGATGTAACCTGAGCAAACACGCTGCATCTTCTCTATAGCATCCTTTATATCAGGCATACCCAGCGAGAAGGATGCGATTACAATATCATAAGGGCCTTCAAGATCCTTTTCGACATCCAGATCCTCCCATCTTTTGTTAACACAGCCGATGTTGCTAATTCCGGAGTTGATGATGTTCTCCTGTAAAAGTTCCATCATGCCTTTCCCCGGCTCTACAGCAGTCACATGACCAACCCTCTCTGAAAGAGGGATAGCAAGACTACCCGGACCGGCTCCAATGTCCAGGACACGGGAGTCTTCTTTAAGAGGAAGTTCGTTCAGTGTCTTCTCGACCCTTCCCCTGTTCTCCTGCGACCTATTCCAGAAACGTTCTGCGTTCTCCCTGCTGTCCCATAGAGTCGCGCAGTTCCCACGGTCCTGATGATCTGCTTTTCGATTGGCCTTCATCATTTCAATCCAGACCACATTCCAATCAATTGATTTGTTTTTCATTATACTACACCACATTTTTGATCAGACTTATAAATAGATTCAATCAACTTTGCGCCTCAAGATGAAAAGCGCTGAAACAAGACCTGCAATTGCAGTTATGGACAAAAAGCCAGGCAGACTTTCACCTGACTGTGCATATTCTTCAGGTCCGTACTCCACAGTGCTTAAGTCTTCAGAAGAAGATTCTGATGAAGAAGAAACAACGGTATAATCTTCCACAGAAGCATCTGCCTCAGAAGTCGTCTCCTCAGAGTTTTCGCTCTCAATCTCGGTTGAAGCCGGAACTTCAACAGCCTTTTCAGTCTCGGTTGCAGTTTCAAATACAACATTCATTGCAGGATAGAATAGGAATCCACCATCAGTACCCTTACCTGCTTTAGAGGTCTTGAGATACCAGTCGTCAGTAAAGTAAACAGCATCATTCATTTCCAGGGTGATCGTTTCATCGTTGGACATATTGATGTAGTTCTCTGAAACTTCCCTGCATTTAAGAAGACCAAACTTGTCTCCCTCTTCAATGGAAATTATATTATCCTTGTCGATAAGCCAGGTATACTTGATTATAGCAAAAGAGTCGGAAGTTCCCTTGAAGGTGTTCTCAAGATATGTAGCAAAGTATACCACATCATCCATTCCTGCAATATATTCCTTCGCAACAAATGCACGGTCATCATCGGTCCCATCCATATCAAGTATAGCAGAATCCAGTTCAACGCCATCCTTATAGAGAATAACAAAAGCTTTACCTGCATCTGCATCCAGCTGATCCATTTTCAGGCTGTAACCCTTACCCAGCTCCCAGGATTCACCTTCCATCAGCTGTTTCTCTGAGCCTCCACCCTGTTCTGTGATCAGTGTTGTCATCTTACTGGCATCATCATTGACAGAAATATACTTTGCACCGAACAATGGTATGACTGAATATGTGGAAACAACAGTAACATCTGTCTTTTTACTCAACATGAATTTCTTATTATACGTATGAGTGCTATAGATGAGTTCCTTTTTATCAATGACATTGTTAACAGGATCTGCACCGATTGCAGGGTTCTCAGGATCGATATTCTCATAGTAAACTGATTCCGTGTTAGAGCCTGCATCATTCAATGCAAAATACAGTGCACCCCAGTTAGATCTGTCCCAGGATATAGAAGTAACATCTCCGCTGTCAAGGATCTCTCCACGTACTGTCACTGATTCTGCTGAACAGACACCCACTGTAAGAACAAGTGACAAGAACAGCAAAATTGCAATATTTGCTTTATTAGCAAGTTTGATCTTAATAGTCATTCCTCCTTTTTTAGTAAACACACAAATGCTAGAGATAAGTAACATTTTTTTACTTGATCGTTTGTTTTAGTGTTACTTATATTATAAATCGTCATACTAAATCATTAATATAAATAATTTTGTATTAACAGCGTGACATTATAAATTTGTAGAACGTATCACAACTAAACCGAATGATGACGATTGGTGAAAATAGAATCAATTAGTAATTGTTCACTCCCACAAAATTCCATCAGACATGGAAAAACCCGAACATCCAATTCAAAAGGCCGATCATCTGATGACCAGATCATTTACCCAACAGACACAAATTTATATGTGGAAAGTGAGTTAATCAGAATATATACCCGCTAACATATTGAAAAAAGCGAAAATGAAACTGGGGCTTCAGATCTCTTTTGGATCAAAACCGGAAAAATCAAAGAGATTTCAAAATCCCCCTGCAATATGATCGCGAACTTATGAGGATCTATCATGGACAGGTATGAACAGGTTATTGAACTGGCAAAACGACGAGGTTTTCTGTGGAACTCCTTTGAGCTGTATGGAGGTACTGCAGGATTTTATGATTACGGACCCCTTGGAAGCACTTTAAAGCGCAGGATCGAGCAGATCTGGCGTGAACTGTATGTGATCCATGAAGGATTCATGGAGATCGAAACACCTACAGTCGGCATCGAAGATGTATTCGTTGCATCCGGCCACGTAGGAGGATTCTCCGATCCGCTCTGTGAATGCAAGGAATGTGGTGAAGCATTCCGTGCAGACCACCTTGTAGATAAGATCGTTGAAATTGCAGATGCCCTTAGCAACGAGGAACTTGACAGGCTGATCAAAGAGAATAACATCGGGTGCCCCGAATGTGGCGGTGAGCTCGGTGAGGCCTATGAGTTCAACCTTATGTTCAAGACAAGCATCGGACCGGGCACCGGCAGGCAGGGTTACATGCGCCCGGAGACCGCACAGGGAATGTTCGTGAACTTCCAGAGACTTTCCAGGTATTACCGTGAAAAACTACCCTTTGGTGCAACACAGATCGGCAAGTCATACCGTAACGAGATCTCACCAAGACAGGGTGTAATAAGACTTCGTGAGTTCACACAGGCAGAAGCTGAGATATTCACACATCCTGAAGAGAAGACCCACCCGAACATCGGAAGGTTCGAGGATGTAACGTTAAGCCTCTACTCAGATGAAGCACAGCAGAAAGGCGTTATTGAGCAGATGACCGTCAGGGAAGCTATTGACAATAACATTATTGCACACGAATTCCTGGCATACCACATTGCACTTACGAACAATTTCCTGCAGCGCGTAGGTATTGCTGCAGACAAGCTCAGGTTCAGGCAGCACCAGAAGGATGAGATGGCACACTACGCTATCGATTGTTGGGATGCTGAGATCCTGACGGACAGGTTCGGCTGGATCGAGGTTGTCGGTATTGCAGACAGGACCGACTACGACCTCATGGCCCATGCAAAAACAAGCGGCACAGAACTGGTTATTCACATCGAATACGATGAACCAAAGATGATCGAACAGTTCGTGGTCAAGCCGGATATGGGCAAGCTCGGACCTCTTTTCAAAGGAAAGGCAAAGGCTGTTGCAGATGCACTTAAGGAATTAAGCTCAGAAGAACTTGATAAGGATGAGATCAAGGTCAACATCGATGGTGAAGAGTTCACAGTACCTTCCGACATAATCTCCTATTCACAGGAAACAGTCAAGGTCAGCGGTGAAAAGATCGTACCTCATGTTATCGAGCCATCCTATGGTATCGACAGAATTCTCTACTGTACCATGGAACACGCATTCGAAGAAGAAATGGTCGCTGCTGAAGGCGAGGAAGAGGAAGAGGAGAGAATAGTCCTCAGATTCCAGAAAGAAGTCGCACCTGTCCAGGTAGCTGTCCTTCCATTGCTTACAAGGGAAGAACTGATGAACCCTGGAAAGGAGATCGCAGAAAAACTTCGAAATCGTGGACTTCTTGTAGCCTATGATGACTCAAGAGCTATCGGTCGCCGCTACCGCAGGAACGATGAGATCGGAACACCATATTCCATTACAATCGATTACGATACCCTTGAGGACAATTCCGTTACCATCCGTGACCGTGATTCAATGGCACAGGTCAGGACACCTGTCGATGGAATTGAGAACGTGATATACGACCTCGTCTATGGAAAGAAGGACTTTGAGAACGCAGGTGTGAAGCTTTAAACACTTTCACACCGCTTGCCTCATATTTAATAAGGTTAAGGACGTAATTGCATCAAGCAACTTTCAGACCTTAAATGAATAACCTGAAATAAATATGAGCAACTACATCAAACATCCTCTGGTAAAACCGGACACTATAGAACAAAGGCTTTACCAACTTGACCTTGCCGGGAAGGCACTATCAGCACCAACACTGGTAGTTCTGCCAACCGGCCTTGGCAAGACGATCGTTGCTCTTCTTGTTATTGCCTCGCGACTGGAAAAGACCGGAGGTAAAGCCCTTGTCCTATCCCCTACAAAACCGCTGGTGGAACAGCATGCTTCTTTTTTGAAAACTGCCCTTAACATACCCGAAGAAGAGATACTGACATTCACAGGAGCAGTCTCACCTGAGAAAAGAGCAGACCTCTGGGAAAAAGGACGAATCATCATCTCAACACCACAGGTCATCGAAAACGACATCCTCACTAAAAGAATAAGCCTTGAGGACGTTTCACACATCACTTTTGACGAGGCACACAGAGCTGTGGGCAATTATGCTTATACCTACATTGCAGAGAGATACTTCCAGGATGCTAAGGACCCTCACTGCCTTGCGATCACTGCAAGCCCTGGGAGCTCAGATGAGAAGATCAGTGAGGTCTGCACCAACCTCTTCATAAGTTCAGTTGCCATCAAGACTGAATCCGATTCGGATGTTTCCCCTTACATTCACAAAAAAGAGATCGAATGGAAGCATGTGATACTACCGGATGAGATGAAGGAGCTGAAGAAACTTCTGGACAAGGTGCTGGATGACAGGTTCAAGAAACTCGGAGAACTTGGCTATTCACTTCCATACGGAAAGAATTCTTCAAAAAGAGACCTGCTGGGCCTGCAGAAAAGTCTGCAGGGGCAGTTGAGAGGAATGGCGGATCCGGCAGTGTTCAGTGCACTATCCATACTGGCAGAGATCATGAAGGTCAGCCATGCCGTTGAGGTCATTGAAACCCAGGGACTTGAATCCCTTTCAAAATATGCCGACCGGCTGGAGAACGAAGCAGTCTCAAAGAGTGGAAGCAAAGCTGCAAAACGTCTTTCTGAAGACATGTACATGCGTCAGTTCTACCACAGGATAAAGGAATGCGATACCGAGCATCCAAAGCTTGCTGTGGTACGTGACATCGTATCAAAGGAACTGGATGGTAAACCTGATTCAAGAGTGATTATCTTTACAAATTACCGCGATACTTCGGAGATGGTGACGAATGCTCTTTCTGAGATCGAGGGAATAAGACCCATAAAGTTCGTGGGGCAGAGCTCAAAATTCCGCGACAAAGGGCTTACTCAGAAACAGCAGGTCGAGATCATCGAGGATTTCAAGGCAGGAAAACACAATGTCCTTGTTGCAACCTCAGTTGCCGAGGAAGGGCTTGACATACCTGCCACGGATCTTGTATTGTTCTACGAGCCGGTGCCTTCTGAGATCAGAAGCATTCAGAGAAAAGGTCGTACGGGCAGGAAACACGAAGGAAGAGTGGTCGTCCTTGTTACAAAAGGCACACGTGATGAAGCCTATTACTGGAGCTGTACCCACAAGGAACGCCGGATGCAAAGCAACATGAAGCAATGGCAGGAGTCGATGTCATCCGAAAATAGCAATGAGGATATTGCAAATGAGTTCGGGGTTACACAGAAGCAGCAAACAGGACTGGCAGATTTTGCAGATGCCGATAATGGGATCACGGTCGTTCTCGACCAGAGAGAGATACGCAGTACTGTTGCCCGAAGCCTTGAGAAGATGGGAGTTGATATCTCTGTAAAAACACTCGAGGTTGGAGATTACATCGTCAGTGACAGAACAGCCATCGAACGTAAGAGCACTGAGGACTTTGTCAGTTCTCTTCTTGACAGGGACCTCTTCAGGCAGATCTCAGATCTTGCGGGTTCTTATGACAAGCCGATCCTGATAATTGAAGGCGAAGGTCTGTTCACTTCCAGAATGCTTAACCCGAATGCCATCCATGGGACGATCGCATCCCTTGTGCTGGATTTCGGAGTATCTGTACTTTACACCAGAGACCCTGAAGACACAGCATCCCTTATCAGCATCCTTGCAAAACGAGAGCAGATCGATGAAAAGCGGGAGATCAGCGTACACGGGAAAAAGTCCTCAATGCTGCTTTCACAGCAACAGGAGTACGTTGTTTCATCAATCAGTGATATAGGACCAAATGCCGCAAGGAACCTACTGGAACATTTCGGAACCATCGAGAACGTAATGAAAGCGGACCAGGATGAATTAAAAGAGGTCAAGAACATCGGACCGAAGACCGCTGCAAAGATAAGAGAAATTCTCACTAGTGAATACAAAGGTTAAAAATAGATCAAGCAGGGTTTAAAGTACCCTGCATCTGATGAAGAGAACTTAATCGTGTTCACCCAACTTTTCAATTCAATTCAATTCAATTCAATTCAGCTGAGCCTGTCAAGAATATTAATTATCTTTTCCATTGTCTCAAGATATTCATTGATCCTGCGAGGGTCATTCTCGGACTGGATCTGAGCTGCAAGAGACTCTAACTTCATCTTCAACATATCGGAAACTGAGCCCATACATTCTACTTGTTTAGCAGGTGTTGTTGGGATTGCTTCAGTTCTGACCTCAGGAGAAGTAAATGAGATCGGGACTTGGTCTGCCGGGATCTGAGTTTCAATCCCCGGAGATACTGTTGGTTGTTCTGTTGCAACCACTTGCGGAGCTATTGCTGCCTCCGGTCGCTTTACTGGTTCCGGCGGAATAATGTCTGCACCTACTCCTTCACCCTGGCATATCGGACAAAGGACCTCACCGTGATACCTGAACATAGGGGCACCGCATGTGGTACAGTGCTGTGCAAGCATTGTGCCTCCAAGTTCCAGTAATCTTGATATCTGTTTTATCTTATCGTCACTGTCGCTCATTAATTCACCTTTTAGCATACTCCATGAATGAAAGTCTTTTTATAGGATATAATTGTTAGGGGTACTGCAATATTGATTCTTATTCTATATCATTAAACCATTATTAAGGTGATCCAAATGTTAGGAGCCAGCGAACCTGAAGACGTCATTAAGCAATGTACACAAGTGCTAGAACACATCGCAAACGATAATTCAGTTCCAAGGAATATCAGACGTTCAGCAAATGACATCCTTGCAACATTGAACAACGAAGCAGAGCCACTTTTCCTTAGAACATCATCCAGTATTTCCATACTGGAGGACATAAGCAACGACCCAAACATCCCGTTGCACACAAGAACCCTTATCTGGAATGTTGCAAGCCAGCTTGAAACAATTCCAGTAGATGAATAAAACAAGCCACATCATAATCTGTGGAAAAACGGTCTGACACTTCAGGCCTACCTTATCCTTTTATTTCATGCCCCTAGCTTACATGCTTTTTTTCCGAACGTAAGTATAATACCTATTGATAACTTTTTATGCATGAAATTACGATTACTAGCTACGATCATTATCATAAATTAAAAAGAGATTTTACCATGAAATTCGATCCTGAAGCCATAAGGAAAGCAACAAAGGAAGATTTTGATGCTGCGTGGAAGAGTGGAAAGGACCTTGTACACAGGTCTGGCATTAACCAGCAGTACCCACACACATCTTTCAATTTCGGAAAAGCACACCCGGTATACGACACGATCTCAAAGCTCAGGGAAGCCTACCTGCGCATGGGTTTTGACGAGATGATGAATCCACTGATCGTGGATGAGCGTGAAGTTCACAAGCAGTTCGGCCATGAGGCACTTGCAGTCCTTGACCGCTGTTTCTACCTGGCAGGATTGCCAAGACCAAATGTCGGCATATCTGACCAGCGCATCGCGAAGATAAAAGAGATGCTCGGAGGAATTGATGATGAGGGAATCGAGATCATAAGGAAGGTCCTTCACTCATACAAGAAAGGAGAGGTAGAAGGAGATGACCTTGTCCCGGAGATCTCACATAAGCTCGATGTATCAGATGCGCTTGTGGTGGAAATGATCGACCAGGTCTTCCCGGAGTTCAAGGAACTCATACCACAGGCCACAAAGAAGACACTCAGAAGTCACATGACCTCAGGCTGGTTCCTTTCCCTTGCGGGCATACTGGAACGTGCAAGACCACCATTCCACTTCTTCTCAATTGACCGTGCATTCAGGAGAGAACAGCAGGAAGATGCTTCAAGGCTCATGACCTACTACACCGCTTCATGTGTCATCATGGACGAGGATGTAACAGTAGACCATGGTAAAGCAGTTGCACAGGGCCTTCTCTCACAGTTTGGTTTCGAGAAGTTCCTTTTCAGGCCTGATGAGAAGAGAAGCAAATACTACGTGCCTGACACACAGATCGAAGTATTCGCATACCATCCCAAACTCGTAGGCTCAAATACAAAATACTCCGATGGCTGGATAGAGATCGCAACCTTTGGGATCTACTCACCAACCGCACTTTCAGAGTATGAGATCCCATACCCGGTCATGAACCTCGGACTTGGTGTGGAAAGGCTTGCAATGATACTGCACGACTCAACTGACCTGCGTGCCATGACATATCCGCAGATCCCACAGTACTCCGAATGGAACCTGAAGGACGGGGAGCTGGCAACAATGATCTATGTGGACAAACTGCCGGAGACCGCAGAGGGTCAGGAGATCATGGACAGCATCGTTGAACAGTGCGAACTCCACTCATCAGAACCAAGCCCATGCGAGTTTGCTGCATGGGAAGGAGAGATCGGTGGAAAGAAGGTGAAGGTATCCGTAGTGGAGCCTGAAGAGGAAACAAAGCTCTGCGGACCTGCAACATTCAATGAAGTAGTTGTCTATGAGAACGACATACTGGGACTTCCAAACAACAAGAAATGGAAGAAGGCTTTCGAGAACCACTCCGCAAGGACAGGAGTACGTTTCCTTGATGCATTTGCCGCACAGGCAGCCAGAGAGATCGAAGAGGCTGTTGAGAACGGTGAGAGCTCTACAGAGACCCGTATCAGGATAGTAAAGGTACCTTCCGAGGTCAACATCAAGCTCGACCCGCTTGCCCAGAGATACATTACCGGCAAGAACAAGAAGATCGATATCCGCGGACCAGTCTTCACGACCGTCAGGGCAGAGATCGAGTAAAAATACATTATAAGAGAGATCATGTTCACAGAGATCGCAAAAATCATGGACAAAGGTGAACCGGTCTGCGTCACCTTTGAAAAAGGAGAAAACGCAGAAAAAGGAGATGATTACGAACTCCTGTACTGTGAACTGATCACAAAAGCACGTGATGGAGAGGTATTTCTTGCCTCTTCCCAGCGTTGCCCTCCCGGTAAATTCGTTCTTAGGGAATCAGAGGACAGGCCTGACAGTTATTATCTTAAGTCGGGCCGTTATATCGACAAGGAAACTGCTGCCAACGCTGCAGCCAATCTTCCAAGGGTCAGCAGGGAATACGATCGCATAAGGATAGAACCCTTATCAAAGAACAACGGCACTTTTGATGTGATGATACTATACCTGAGGCCTGAGAAGGCTATGAGGATCGTTCAGGCAATGGCATATAACGATGGAGAACGTGTAAGTATCGATACTTTTGGTGCGGCCTCAATATGCGGAGACTGCACAGCTCTTGCAGATGAGAAAGGGATCGCACTGACCTATGGCTGTAAAGGTTCCCGCAAACACAGCGAGTATAGCGATGATGAGATACCCATAGGTATACGCTTTGATAAAGCAGAAAAAATAGAGAAGGGATTGAAGAACATCCCCGAAACCAGGAACTGATCAAAGAACGATCAGAACCCAATGAATCCCGGGTTTTCCTTTTTTGTTAGATCTTCTTTTCCCGGATATTTTTAAGAATGTTTTGACCTCAGGTCAACGTGCCTCATAGAAGCACATGTCCTCAGCCACAACACGAGTCTCTTTCCCGACCTCGCTTGAAAGTACATTGCTTATGCGGGCAATGCCTTTGGTCTGTAGCTGAAGGCGGATCATCATGGTCTCATGTTCCTCAAAGAACATGTCATTCCCGGTTATTGTCCTATGCGTGGATAACTGATGTTTTATCACCTTTGCAATCAGGCCGGTGGTGCCACGTGTCAGGTCATGTATGGAAGTATGGGTAAGAAATACAGTGTCCCCTGCATCCACATTTAAAGCTGTGAAAAAGTTCTGAGGTGTACGTATCTCGATCGTGCGCAACTGATGGTTCTTCAGCTCAGACATTACCAGATCCGATATACCCGTAAGTGCCACGTATTCCATTTTTATCACCCGTACATTGGGAACTCTTTTCTTGGAGTTGTTGTCTGCTCGGTTGTGCGAACGTCCTCAGCAAGCTTCTGCATCTCAACTTCGATCTTCTCGGCCTGTTCAATGAGGTCCTGTGTATCGATCGTAAATCCATACATGGAATTAAGAACATCTACGACAACTGCTGCTGCCCTTGGATCAGGATTCTGGGTCTTGGTAGCACCCAGCAGGCTTATAGCAGGCAGATTATGCATGAAACATTCTGCCATTACGCTACCGGAAATACCGGAGATAGTACCCATCTGGAAGATCTCGACCTTCTCTTTGATCCTTTCCAGCATTTCTTCAGTTGTAGCTGCACCAAAGACCTTGTTGTCCTCTCCCATTGTGGCAATACCTGCAATAGAGATAACTTCCTTTACCCCTACAGACTTTGCCCAGCCAACCAGGGCCTTGCTGACATCATAGGATACAGATGGATTGATAGGGATATCAGATACCACCATCACAATGTTATGCTCCTCACTCTCATAGATCCTCACAGGCATATTGACAAGACCCTCATAAAGAACTGCTATAGGAGGGAAATACCTGGATTCGATGGAACCTATATAATCCATATCCAGCTCCTCGATGATCTGCTGGCTGGCAATGTTACCTACAAGTCCAATTCCCGGAAAACCTTCGATAAGTATCGGTTCCTTTGACCGGATAGGTTTTGTTATGATCTCTACATCGATCGCATCATAGTCGTCTGTTTCTGACAAAAAAAATCACCCTCTGTAAAAATATACCCCATCACTGCTTCAGTTCATGTACTTTACACTTATTATATAATTGTAAATTCTCATAGATAAGAACATCGTCTTAGTTCGGAGAAATGCTTGCATAAGAACGATATACATAAGACCGATGATGACAAAATGACTCCAAAGAAAGAGAGGAATTATCATGGAAAGACCTATACTATATTTCGATGATGTCGGCAAAGAGAACACCGATGCTATTGTGAAAGTGGCTGCTGAAAGAGCAGAAGAACTGGGGATCAAATACATCGTACTTTCAAGTACAGAAGGATATACAGCCCTGAAGATGGCAGAAGCGGTCAAGGGCAAGGATGTGAAGATCGTTGCCATAAGCCACCAGTACGGACTTCGTGAGGATGGCAAGTGGGAGATGAATGAAGACAACATGAAGAAACTTCAGGAAATGGGCGTAGTGGTCACCACACAATCACACATGTTCTCAGGAGTGGAGCGTGCGATCCAAAAGAGACTGGGCGGTGCAAGCCGTACGGATGTGATCTCAGACACACTCCGTGCAGTCTTTGGAAAAGGTTTCAAGGTCGCCCTGGAGGTCGTAATGATGGCTGCAGATTCCGGCCATATACCTGTCTCACAGGATACAGAAATAATCGCAATCGGCGGAACACGTCAGGGTGCTGATGTAGCACTTGTTGTAAGACCGGCACATTCACAGAACTTCTTCAACATGCAGGTTCGCGAGATCCTTGCAATGCCACGCGCAAAGGAAGAGCCAAAGTGAATAAAATAAGAACTGACCAGTCACAGACAAATCAAAAATAAAACGAATTTCAATCCGGGCATCTTTAAGATGCCAGCCCTTTTCAAATCTTTTTTTACATTGATACTACTTTCAGGACTTATTCAGTTCCCGATCTCAGCATCACTTTTTATTTTCATTTTCGGACTCATCTTCTACTTTGTCTTCATCAGCTTTGTTTTCACCATCATCGCCCTTGATCCGAGCATTATCCTGAGAAGAAACAGAAGATCCGGATGCTTCTTTTTGGAAACTTGAAGCTGCTTTAAGGTTCATTGCGGTAAACCCTACAATGAGAACAAAGGCAATAATAGCAATGCCGATTACGGTTAAAGTATCCATGTAATTAAAAAAAGAATAAGTGTCGAAAAGACACTTACTGTGGCTTTTCGTACAATGCGGTCTTTGTCATCTGGACGCCTTTCTTGGAGTGTGGCTGCCTGAAGACAGAGTCGTTTGCTTTCTCGATCTCACGTGCGTCGACTGCGAGCTGTGCTGCTGCGCGCATCATTTCGTGACCGGTTGCGGTTGTGAGTGCAACCTGCTCGATCTCCTTCATCATGAAGCATGCTGGGAAGTTGATCTGTGCGACCTTGTCAGCCATGTGGAGTGCTGCAAGTGCCTTTGCCTTTGCGTATGGGTTGTTGAAACCTGCACGCTCGATGCACTTCTCTGGCTTTGCGAGAATGTGTGGAAGCTCGAGGTCCTTTCCGGACTTGCCTTCGTCGACCTGTGCAGCAACTGCATCAAGCTCTTCCTGGATCATTCTGACAACACCACAGGTTGAGAGGACCTTCATTGCGTCAGAGTTGAAGGAAGCCATCTCTACAGCATCAAGGAACTCGGTCTTTGCACCGATGAGTGGGTCTACGGTCATGATGATGTAACCGAAGCCTGCATCCTGAAGTGCCTGTCTGTCGTCTTTCTTGGTTGGACCATCGGAAATTACGATGCATGGTACATCCTTGTAAAGCTCACGTGCAGCTGTTGGGCCTGGTGCACTGGAGTTAGGGCTGATCATAACATAGAAGTCAGCGTCCCATTCCTTGAGCTGTTCTGTTTCTGCAGCTTCGCCCTTACCCATCTTAGGACCAGTTCCGAATACACGTACACTGATACCTTCTCTTGCTGCGATCTCGTCCTGTACAAGGTCAATGACCTGACTCATACCAAGATTACCTAACTTAATAAATCCTATTTTTGCCATAGTAGATCACATTACTGCAACTACGGTTTAGGATATAATATTTGTGATTATCCATATGTATAACGAGTTACATAAAGAGCTTAGAAGAATTGTCCACACATATTATTAGAGGCAATAGGCGATTATTTTGTAAAGACAGAACAAAACAGTAACACTTATATCCTACATGTGAAATTCATATTCCATCCTATGTGTTAGTATTTGGATTAACGATCTGTTCTCCGAAGCCATATTCTACCCGTAAAGCTTAAAAGTAATGTGGGGAATTGTAGTTCCATCTCAGTACATCCAGTTATTACTGATTGTAATCAGTGTTTTAAAGTTTCAGGTATGGTCAAGTGAATTCCAGCAATAATATTTCTAAGAAAAGATATTCTAAACTGATCGTTTTTGATATGGACAGTACACTCGTCGATGCAGAAAGCATTGATGAACTTGCACGTGCTGCCGGCGTTGTTGACAAAGTTTCTGTTGTTACAGAAAAGGCAATGAATGGCGATATCGACTACAATCAGGCCTTGAAGGACAGGGTCAAACTTTTAAAAGGATTAAAGCTGGAAACTGCAAAGGAAGCTATGAATGCTATGAAGCTCATGCCCGGTGCGGAAGAACTTGTTAAACATGTTAAAAACCTGGGATTCAAAACAGCAATGCTTTCAGGAGGCTTCACACTTTCAACCGACAGGGTTGGAAAGCTCCTTGGCATCGACTATGTTTACTCGAACATACTTGCTGTAGAAGATGGACATCTAACAGGCGAGGTCAGTGGCCCGATGACAGGTAACAACTCCAAAGAAGTGGTCTTTGAGAAGATCACAAAGGAGATGGGATTCAACACCACAGATTGTATCGTTGTTGGCGATGGTGCCAACGATATTTGTCTCTTTAAAAACGCAGGATGTGCAATTGCATTTAATCCAAAACCAATTCTGCGCCAATATGCAGATGAGGTTATTACTCAAAAAGACCTCAGGGCAATAATTCCGATCATAGATTCGCTTGATCTGGATTAAAGTCCTCGTATCGTGCATTAGAAATGCATGAAATGCCAGCTTTTTTGCTGGAGAGGGAGGATATATAGAACATGTTGAAAGAACTGAACACCAAAAGGCAGGAATTAAAAGCTGCATCTGAAGAAGCGAAAGAGAAAAGAAATGGATTAAACGCCGAAGCAAGTACTCTGGCTGCAAAGCGCAATGAACTTAACAAGCGCACAAAAGAACTCATCAACGAAGCACAGGAATACAAGAAGCTCCGTGATGAGAACAATGAGCAGGTCAAAGAGAACAAGGCAAAGCGTGACGAGATCAACGCCAAGGCTAACGAAGTATTTGCAAAGGTCGATGCATTACGTACCGCAAATAACCTTACAGGTCCATCCATCAAGGATATCAGAAAAGATATTGACCGTCTTGAATTCACACAGCAGACAGAAGTACTTTCCCCAAGCAAGGAGAAGGAACTTGTCAACAAGATCACAGAGCTCCGTAAACTCTATGTGATCAAGAAGGATCAGCTCGAGAGCAACACAGAGCTCAAGAACCTGTTAACAGAAGCACAGGAGATCCGCGACGAGGCGTCCACATTCCACAATGTCCTTTCCGAGTATGCACAGAAAGCTCAGGAATATCATGACAAGATGATCTCCACATTCAAGGAAGCTGACAAGATGCGTGCAGAATCTGATGCTGCACACAAGCAGTTTGTCGAGTTCCAGGAAAAGGCTGACGAGCAGCACAAGTTGTTCATCGCAGCACAGAAAGAGATCAGGGACATCGATAAAGAAGTTCGCAAGATCAAGAAGGGCGAAGACACTGGTGGAAAGAAGGTCGCATCCATGGAAGATGTTAGAAAGGATGCAGAGGACATCTTTGACAAGTTCAAGTCCGGTGAAAAACTCACCACCGAGAACCTCATGGTCCTTCAGAAATCCGGTCTGCTTTAATCGAAAAATCGAAAATTTTGACAACTTCGAGGGTGTTGCTACACCCTCAATTTATTCTAATATTCATAGGATCCATCAGATCCATCCTTTTTGAATACTGTTTTTTAATAACTAATTACTGATAGTAATCACCATTTGTTTCAGAATATAAATGGAAATCGATCAAGTGACCTATAAAAAGTAAGAAAATTTTTAAGATGGAAAGGAATGGAACACAATTCTTTATTGGAATGCTGAATAAACATGAATGTGGATACTGATTGTTAAAATGAACATATGAAGATCATAAAGGTGGAAAAGATGACTGTTGAGAACGAATTTCGAGAATATAACGAAGATCTAATGAAACTTTTGGACTTTTTTAAATGTCCGGAAGGATGTGAGAAGTGCAAAAATGTGAAGGAGAAAAACGGCGTCTCGATGGACATGTTCCCACTATGGATCCAGAACAAAGATCATTCTGACAAGATAGCAATTGCCCCTTGTGAAAAGGGTGTGGAAATTGCAAAGGCTCTTGCAGAACAGAAGAAATCATTGTTTATCCATATTGTTGATGTTGGACAAATGGAGGAGCAAGAAGCTGTGGAATTGTATGCATCATTACTTAGCAATGTTGAATTGTTGGAGGAACAAAGTAAGACATTCACCGGAACAGAAAACAGCTACGGCAATATGATAATTGATATAAAGGATATCTTTATGCTTTTGGCATATATGAGCTATGAAGCCGATCCGGAAGAATCCCGGAAATATTTTGATAAGGCTTTAGGCTTGAACTAAACCTAACTCTTTTGGTTTTTTATAGCAATTGCATATAGATTCAATCAATCAATCAATCAATCAAAAAGCGATAAGTCAGAAAAAATGACTCATCACCACTATTTCTAAGTTAAAATGACAAAATGTCTTTAAAAGATATATTTAGTCAAAGTTATGCAACTTCCTGAAATCCGAATCTCTCATGAGGCAGGTGCCACCTTTGTAGGTTGAATCCTTGCGGATCTTCTTCCAGACATCGGAAATTCTGTTCTTATGGATATTTCCAAAGGATAAAGGAAGGCATGAACAGGGGAAAATGTCACCTTCGGGAGTAATATGAAGCCATTTTCTTCCGGCAAAACATCCCATTTTCTTCAATACATGAGGAATGGCAAAAACTTTCGGACCATCCATATCCTCAGTGCGCTTTACGAACTCATCGAACTTCCTGTGATCTTCAGCACTCATCATCTCATCCAGACGGTTCATCCAGCGTCCGGTAGGTACTATCTCAAAGAAAGAGATCTCATGGACACCGAGATCTGTAGCCAGACTGTAGAAATCATCGAGCTGGTCGATGTTCCTTGGAGATATGACCACATAGATGTTCACGAGCAACCCCACATCCATTGCATTCTGAATAGCAGCAATAGCTTCATTGAAAACACCTGCACGGCCACGCATGGTATCATGACCCTTTTCGTTGGGGCTGTCAAGGCTCACGCTCAACATATCTAGACCGGCTTTCTTCAGAGAAAGTGCACGCTCTTTTGTAAGCCCCACACCTGAAGTGAACATGCCGGCAATAGCACGGTCGCCATCGACATAGCTGATCAGATCTTCAAGTCCTTCATAGACAAGAGGTTCACCGCCATCAAAGACTATGAAAGTGGAACCCATGTCAATGACCTGGTCAATTACACTTTTTACATCACCTGCAGGCAAAGATGCCTTGTTTTTGGTATCAGGAAGAGCACAGTGAATGCAGTTGTTAGGGCAATCCTCGGTTATTGAAATTGTGACCTGTTCGGGAACCATCTTTCCACGTATGTACCCCATCTGGCTTGAAACAAGGCGGTCAAAGGCCTTGCTGGGTATAGGTGGCATCCATGTGGAAAAGATCAATTCGTCTTCCTTTACCAATGCCGGCCTTTGCCCTTCAAAAAGGTCCATCATCTCAGAAGTAAGAGGTTTAATGGCACGTGATGCAACTCCGGAAGTATGCATCCTGACAAGGCCATCTTCAACCGTGGCAAATACCTTGAAAAATGGATTTTTGTAAAAATAATACCTTTTGCTATCTACCATAAGATCACTTCTTTCTTAATAAGGCCCTGTAAGCCAGAAGGGACTTAGGATTCTTTTTCATCATGAAAAGGCCTAGCTGCATTGACCTGTGGAGAGATGTACCTGATAGGAACGTAAAGTCTTCTCCTTCAAAGGTCTTCATAAGATCATCTATTTCATTGTCCTTCATCTTGCGCAATGTTTCCAGGCCTATTCGGCCAAGCACATATTCTGCCCGGTACTCGGTGTTCCATCTCTTACGGTACTCTGAAAGGAACCTTGCAGAAACATCTCCTTTTGCAACTGCATCTGCTGCCACATCACCACACATCTGGCCGGCATGCATACTGTACCCTATACCTGACTGACCTGCAGCACCTCCCACCAGCATCACACCATCGGCAAGCATCTGTTTGGGAATGGTCACAATGGGATCTCCGCCAACCGACCTTTCAAGGACCTCAAGGTCATCAATACCTTTTAGTTTCTTGAAGTTCTCGACCCATTTCTCAAAGAAAGGCGATACATCCTTTCCATGACGCCTTACGTAAACCCCGAGGGTTGCAAGGTTCCCACCACATGGGGAATAGGTGGATTTCCATCCGGGACAATGGTTCCCAACATAATATTCGAACATATCAGGCTCACCGATGCCATCTGCCTCTACGAAAGCTTCCATTGCCCATGCAATATCATTGGGATGCTTCATCGGTTCAAGCCCTAGCAGACTGGCGATCTTAGAATTAATACCATCGGACACGATCACAAGGGAACATGTAAGAACTCCACCTGGTGTGCTGATGTTCATGACACCCTTGCTCCTGAAAATACTGGTAACCTCAACACCCATGCGAATCTCTGCGCCGGCATCCATGGTCTGCTTTGCATAGAACTCATCGAACTTCAAACGATCAAGGAAATACGCAGGACTCTCAATAGCAACCCTGCCACCGGACGGAGCGATCAGGTAAGCTCCCCTCATGTTCTTAATCACATAGCTCTGGTCAACAGGTTCATTGGACCTGTCAAACATGCCCTTGAAGAAAGTATTCGCAGGATGGGTAGGATGGCCTATTATCTCTTTTTTGTCTATCACCAGTACCTTTGCACCTTTTCGGGAAGCATTCCTCGCTGCCATAAGGCCTGCAGGGGAAGCACCTATTACAATAATATCTGCATCCATTTGAAAAACCTCGAACATCACAGGATACCTGCATAAGATGTGAACAATATAGAAAGCACTACATCAACTATCAGGGAACCGAACATGAATCCCCTGTACCTCGAACCCTGCAGGAAAAGTCTGCCACCACGCTCAGGAAGAGGGTTTTTCACAAAGTCGAATGCCTGTGACAGCATCCAGAAACCTGAAAGAATTGCTCCTGTGAAGAATATAGGACCAAGGCCTGCAGTAATTCCAATGGCAAAGGATGAAAGAACACCTACGAGCCAGCAGGAGAAAACGAACTTAGAGGTCGCCGGGACTCCGAATGTCACAGGGAAGGTCGGAGCACCTTTTGCACGGTCGCCCTCTACATCCCTGGATACTCCCGAAAGGGTGAAACCCCAATCGGCCACGCACATCATTATGAAAAAGAAGATTCCTGGCAATGGAAGGATCACACCATCGCTACCCCTGAGTATTCCGGCAGGATCGAACGCAAGCCAGATGCCCACAGGAACGAGACCGTATGCAATACCAACTGGAACAAAGCTCAGGAATGTTAGCCTTTTTGCCATTTTGGAGTAGATGCTGATAGTCAGAACAGCAACAACAAGAACCAGAAACGATTCCGGATTCAGGTAGAATGCCGCAGCTCCTGCAATTAAGAACAGAATAAATGCATATGTAAGTCCCTGTTTCTGGGAGACCTGCGCTGAAGCAAGTGGCCTGTCAGGGAGATTGATCTGATCAATGTCCACATCGCAGCAATCGTTATACACATAAGAACTTGTGATCGCGGCATACCCACCGATAACAGCAATAATGAATGGAATAAGCGGAGGGAATCCGGATGTTGCCAGATAGGATGCCAGCAGGGCACTTGCTGCCGGGAGAGCAAAATCCATATCCGCGATCTCCGGCCTTAGCAATTCTAAGTAGGGGTTGCGTGTCTTTGATCCTGTTGTTGATACCAAATGAATCACCATTGGATGATTTCTTCAATATTTATACTCATAAAAAGTATAGTTCACTCTTTGATCTCTGCGATCTTTCCAAGCTTTTCGAACAGTGGATGTTCAAGTCCTTCTTCCTTGATAAATGTGAACTTTGCATCAGGGTTTAGCTCAATAAGAGCAATCGTGTTCTCAAGAGCCTTCCCGAGAGATTCCACATCCGGTGTGCTGATAACTTCTGCATTGAAAGGATATACTTCAATAAGCTCAGCAGGAAATGCACCAAATGGAGCCTTGAATACAAGGTCGTTATCGTAATTCTTGAACTCTTTCTTTGAAGCCGGCCTGATGATGGCTGAACCTTTTATTGTGAAACGGTCAAGTTTATTGGAAAAGCGAAGCACTTCCGGCCTCTGTGCAGACTCAGGACCACAATAGAAGAATGTGGACTTTGATGCAGGATCATGTTCCTCTATCCAGTCGGAATAGGAATACATCCTTTTAAGGGCTTCCAGCATCCTCGGGTGAGTGCGGCACCTCTGCTCCACAAGTTCCAGGAGATTGCCTTCCTTGATGGACTGCTTGACAAGGCGCATTTCCTCAAATGTAACATAGAGATTGTGTCTTGCAAGAAGCTCTTTGCAATTATCAGCTTTCTTCATCTCTTCTGCCGTATGGGATACGCATATCGGGCAGGAACATGGGAGATAGCTCAGGTTATCAATATGATATGTACCGTTAGCAGTAATGTAACGCCTGTCCTTGGCATATAATGCATAAGCAGCAGAATCGAACAGATCGCAGCCAAGTGCTACTGCAAGTGCGAACATCATCGGGTGTCCGGCACCGAACAGGTGTACAGGCACGGTCGGGTCCAAGCCCTTCTTTGATGATACGATCACATCCACAAGATCAGCATACCTGTAGGTCTCCATCAATGGAACCACTGCACCAAGAGGATATACATCGAACTTGTGTTCCCGGAGAGACTCTGCAGCCTTCTGGCGCAGGTCAGGATATGTAGAACCCTGTACCGGACCTGCCAGAAGCATCTCGTCATTTACCATCCCTCGTGCTTCGATCAGGCGCTCAAGGGTTGTTTCTAATTCAGATTCCGCTCGACTGCGTGGAACATCCGGTGGAGTGGGTATATCCAGTGGCACACCTATGTCGGAACCGATGGTCTTCTGGAACTCGATTATCTGCTCATTGGTCACTTCTATATCACCATAGACAGAAAGCTGGAATGAACCGGAATCTGTCATGATGGGACCGTCAAAATCAAGAAGTGCGTGAAGGCCTTCCGTCATTGCCTTTTCGCGAAGCTCTTCCTTGCGTGATATGATATATGAATTTGTAATAAGCATCTGGGCACCAAAGCTTCTCATCTCGGAAGGTTTGATGGCCTGAAGGTTCGGGTTTATTACAGGCATGACTGTAGGAGTTTCCACAACACCATGAGGTGTTTTCAGTTTCCCGATACGTCCTGCAGCGTCTTTTTGGGTAATCTCGAATATCGATGACATTTGAGCATTAGATATTGGCTGATATTATATATTTGTATTTCATGACCAGCACACAAAATAAAGACAATGCCTGCAAAAAACGATATGCATAGTTAATTTGCCAGAATATCTGAGACCTTCTCAAGTACATCAGAAATTTCCGACCCCTTAATTCTCAGATCCTTGTTTTTCTTTATTCCAAGATCGGTTATCAGAATGTGACGATCAATTCCAATTCCTGCAAGTTCAAGGGTCTTCTTTGTACAGTTGAGAGGACAGCCATCAATAGCTATTACACGATCACAGCCCTCTGCAGATCTGAGAAGACCGGGGACCTGACCTCCGATGCCTACAGCACACATCATCTTACCAACTCCTTTTTCAGTTAGTTCGATCGCAAGCTGATTGGAAAGCTGCCCGACGTTGGAAGCGCCGGAGCATGAGAACAATGCCACGTTGGTGGAATCACAAGCACATTTTATTTCGTCTGCCATTGAGACATCCCTCAGTTACTGGGTCAGCCATTCCTTAACTTTATCTTCGGAAGGGATCTTACCTGCGATCTTGACATCGCCATCGATCACAAGCCCCGGCGTGACCATTACACCATAGTCAAGTATCTTGTCGATGTCCTCAACCTTTACGATCTCGGCATCAATGCCTGCTTCTTTTACTACCTTTTCCACGATCTCTTTTACCTTGTTGCATTTGGCGCAACCTGAACCTAGTACTTCTATTTTCATTTAGACACCTCTTAATATTTTTGAATAATATAACTGATTTAAGCTTTTTGTTTTTATCAGAAACCTCTTTTCAGAATCTCAATAAGTTCATCAGCATGGGGCATGCTCCCCCGTATCCGCTGGCACACCGATTCCAAATCATACTCACACCTGATCATTTCTACAGAATAATCATCCGTGTCGAAAACAGCACAACTTGCACGTATATCTCCATCCCTGGGCTGTCCAACAGACCCCGGATTTATTATTGTAACATCCCCAACATGCCTGACAAAAGGCATGTGGGAATGACCAACGACTATGAAGTCTGCTTCCACACCTTTGATCATCTCAAGAACTTCATCTTCAGGAGTATCGGGCTTGATATATTCGTACATTGATCTTGGACTACCGTGGGCAAAATACATCTTTTTACCAGCAAGGTCTTTTTCAATATACATCGTCAGACCTCTGAGGAATTCCATGTGAGAATCATCAAGTTGGTCCCACGTATATTCCCTGGTAGCTGTTGAAAGGTGCTTGTACTTGTAACCACATCCACAGTCAACTCTTGAAGCCACAGCATTGTCGTGATTACCCTTGATCACAGGGATATGCTCATTTTTTATGAGCTCGATGCATTCTGCCGGATCAGGACCGTAGTCCACAAGATCACCAAGACAGATCACTTCATCATGGGGTACGGAAAGTACGGCATCAAGAGCAGCTTTGTTCCCATGAATGTCTGATATTATCAGTAACTTCATCTTAAGCCTCCCGTTTGAAAAACTGCTTTGTCCTCAGGCATATGCACACAAGCCCGAGCATCACAGGAACTTCTATAAGAACTCCGACAACTGTTGCAAGAGCTGCACCTGAATTGATACCGAACAGCATTGCAGCCACTGCTATTGCCACCTCGAAGTGATTAGATGCACCGATCAGAGCTGTTGGTGCTGCATCTTCATAGGATATTCCAATGACCTTTGCAATACCATATCCAAGGAAGAATATAAAGAACACCTGCACAAGAAGAGGTACTGCAATCATCGCGATCACAAGAGGCATGTCAAGGATAATATCTCCCTGAAGCGAGAACAGGGCGACCAGTGTAACCAGCAGTGCAGTTATAGCAATATTGTGCATGACAGGGGAAAAACGGTTCTCAAACCAGTCCTTACCTTTGTTTTCCAGCAGATAGTTACGTGAGAAATATCCGGCAACAAGAGGTACACCCACATACATACTTACAGAAAGTAGTATTGTTTCCCAGGGAACTACGATATCACTTATTCCAAGCAGAATTCTTGCAAGTGGAGCGTAAAGGAAAAGCATGACAAGGGAATTGATCGCAACCATTACCAGAGTATGACCCTGATTACCTTTGGCAAGATATCCCCATACAAGCACCATTGCAGTACAGGGAGCAACTCCAAGAAGGATCATCCCGGCTATATATTGTGATACCTGGAGCTCTGTGAGATAAGGAGCAAATATATTTGCCATGAACAGCCATGCAAAGAAGAGCATGGTAAAGGGTTTTACAACCCAGTTGATGACCAGTGTCGTAAGTACAGGCTTAGGGGTCTTCCCTGCTTTTACTACCTGTTTGAAATCTATCTGGACCATGATCGGATAGATCATAAAGAAAAGACAGATAGCAATAGGAATCGAAACCTCATATACCTGCATCGAATCCAGTGTCCCGGCTATCTGTGGGAAAAGCTTGCCAAGAGCAATACCAATGACTATGCATGCAAAGATCCATACGGTCAGGTATTTCTCAAAAAACCCCAGTTTGTTTTCTTCAGCCATATTATCCCAATATTTTATTTTTTTGTTATATTAGAGATTCAGATTTTTTTAAATAACTCAGCCAATAAGATAACCAAATCCAAGTCCTGCCAGTGTAGCAATTACAACTACCAGCATTATGTAGGAAGCACCTCTTTTAGCGCCCATGATCCTGCTGATTACGATCATGTTCGGTAGACTCAGTGCAGGACCTGCCAGTAACATTGAGAGAGCAGGACCTCTTCCCATACCAAGAACTGTGAGAGCACTGATAATAGGAACCTCGGTAAGTGTTGAAAAGTACATTAAGGCTGCTGAGGTCGCTGCTATCAGGTAAGATGAGACCGAGTCACCACCTACGAACCTGGCAACATATTCTGAAGGAAGTACCTCCACAATGATACCTGCAAAGAACACACCGATCAGGAGCAAAGGTGTGATCTGTTTTACAAGGAACCATGTCTCACCCATCCAGTCAGAAAGTTCCTCACGTGTGAACCATTTGAACGAGAAGTACACAGTGATGGCTATCAATGGAATGAGTATGGACAGCATCAACAACCATGAACCAAATATTTCCGGGACAACAAGGATTCCCAGTAACAGGATGAACAGGTAAGCGCTGTTCCTGTGCTTATCTTCACCGAAAGTAGCGATCTTCTTTCTCTCGACCTTGCCTCTTTCAAATATTGCAGCCATGGTCAGACCGACTACAATAGATAGTGAAACTGCAACGACAGCTCTTGCCACACCAAGGTCATATCCAAGGATCTTAGCAGTGTAGACGATCGCAAGTATGTTTATGGCAGGTGCGGAGAAGAGGAATGTTGTTGCAGGTCCGATCCCTGCACCTCTTTTATAGATACCTGCAAACAGCGGTAGAACGGTACAGCTGCAAACCGCAAGAAGACATCCGGATGCTGCAGCTACCGAGTATGAGACATACTTTGGTGCATCTGCTCCAAAGAACTTCAACACAGATTCCTTTGAGAACAATGAAGCTATTGCACCTGCAAGGAAGAATGCAGGTACCAAACACAGCAATACATGAAGTGCAAGATATTCCTGGACCGATTGCAGTCCAGCATTCATAAGAAATATGAAGTAATCAGTTGACATGATTTCAAATAATGTTGAAATACTATATAAACTTAGCTATTTCAATAATTATTGAATTAATGAGAACAGATTCTACATTCAGAATATACACCAAGATCCACACCCAGATTAGAGCGCGGGATATAGAAAAGTGCGATCATGTATGGTTACATATCAGAGATTCTTAAAAAAAAGACAAACTCAAAGCTAGGTGAGTGTAGATCAAGTAAAGGAAAAGGATAATAGAGTGAGCACAGCAGCGATGTAGATTTCCCAAGGACTCTCGTACCTCAGTACAGTAAACAACGTGGGCAGGCTTATCTTCTGTGTTCGGAATGGGAACAGGAGTGGCCCTGCCGCTATGGCCGCCGTACTCTTACTCATGTTAATGGATGAAAGCCAAGGTCCGGATTCGAACCGGAATGGAATCGCTCTGCAGGCGATTGCGTAGCCGCTCCGCCACCTTGGCATTTGAACGAATCCTAGTAGGCAATACAGGCATATAAGCTTTTACATTGCGACAATGAAGGCTAGTGATCGTATTGTTTTGACCACAGCAAAACTTCTGCACGGTTTACTTTAAGCAGAGCTCAGGAGGACTGTTGAATACCAGGAAAACATTAAGTCACAACTCATGGGTTGTAGCAAATCAAAGAAAAGTTAAGGTAAAGAGTGAGTATAGCAGCGATGTAGATTTCCCAAGGACTCTCGTACCTCAGTACAGTAAACAACGTGGGCAGGCTTATCTTCTGTGTTCGGAATGGGAACAGGAGTGGCCCTGCCACTATGGCCGCCATACTCATCTCTAAT